>CAZSDJ010000009.1:36140-50669 GCA_964605645.1 uncultured Planctomycetia bacterium | reverse complement strand
CCTGTGTTTATGCCGGTTAGTTCTCGGCCGATAGCTTGCTTGAACTCGGCAAAAAACTGCGGCGGGCCTCGGACTATCTTGGCTCCTTGCAGGATATCGGCTATCCTTTTCTGGTGATTATCTTTAAGCAGTGAGACTACTTCTTGTTTTTCTGCTGAGTAGGCTTTTTCTGCTTCAGCTATAGCATCTCTGTATTTGGCAAGCAGGCTGGATAAGGTTTTTTGTTCTGGCTCTGTAAGCGGCTGGCCGTCTGCGGTGCGGGTGGGGTCGGTTTTATTCAGATATCTTCTTTCTGTACCTCTACTACTCAATAAAGATCTCAAGTTTTCAAGTATTCCTTCTGAATCTACATCTATCATAATATTGCCCTTATTATCTTTTCTTATATCGCCGCGGCCAAGCAGTATACCTTCCTGATCATGAGTATCAGAACCTAAAGTTTTTATCAGTGGAAATTTTCTGTAAACAGGGTTAGTTCTATTTAATTTTTCTACCATTTCTTCAAAATGGGCAAATCCTTTATGTTTGCTTGAATAAACCTCTACGCCTCTTATGTATTCAGCATATTTATTGAGGATTTCTTCAGCTTTTCCTTCCGGATACATAGGAGGCTTGCTGGCGTATTTTTCTCCGGGGTGAGCCATAACCACCACACCACCGGCTTTTGTAATCATGCCGATTACCTCTTGTATAGCTAATCCATCTCTACCTTCCATTTCTGCCATATCAAAAGGTATATATTTACCAACTGCCTCTCTGAATTCATCAACCCCTAATCCCTCTGCACCATATTTATCAAATAAAGCTTTACCAACTTGATACCTATTAGGCATTTGTGTCAAATATCCTTTTAAATCTTCAGGTAATAATTCAAATTTATCAGCATACCTTTTGTTAAATTCCTCTACATAGGCTCTATTTTTAGCTCTATATCTATCGGTAAGGTCCTTAAGTTGATTTCTTAATTTAGCCAATCCTTCAGAAGTATTAAGCCAATGCTTGAACTCTTCAGCCCCGCCTTCGTTTGGTAAATAAGCCAATAAATGAAAATTATCCATACCCAAACTATCATCATAAAGATCGAATTCAATTGCAACAAACACCTCTATCCCTAATATCTCACCTGCCCTTAAGGCCTCATATAAACCGTCAAAAGTATTGTGATCTACTACCCCAACCGCTTTCATTCCTTTTCTCCACGCTTCATAAACTACTCCTGATGGAGTATGCCAACCGTCAGAATAATAAGTATGACAATGAAGGTCTATTCTCCCCCTTAATTCATCAGTCCTTGCAAATAAACCCAATTTCTCTGCCTCACTTATGGCTTTGATGGATTTCAACCGTATTTCAGGCTTTACTAATATATTTTTGATAAGAACCAAGGCAGCTATCAACTTAGCTGTATCATCTGATGACCCTAAATCTTTGGTAAGTTTATCTAGCAACTCTGAATTATTAGGCTTTGCTTTAAACTCTGCCTTATATCTATTTACTTGCACGGATATCCTCTGATCAGCCGCTACTTTATTTATCACCCTTGTTATTTGGTGAGTACTAAGGCTCATTTTATCCAATGCTGAATTAATTTTATCCTTATTAATAGCCTTGAAAACCTCGATATCGGCTGCATGAAACTGTCCGGCTACCTGTGGCGCTCCTAGGCCGCCTAAGAATTCTTCCACCACCTCATTTTCTATATCCCGAGGTATTATATAGATTATTCCTTGAGTAAATATAAGATTAAAGGGAATACCTTCTTGTTGAAATCTATTAATAAAACCAAAAGTAATATTTGCCAACTCACTTTCTTCTTCGCCTGACAACTTTATTGTCTGAATCGGGTAATCGTTTGACTTTGATATATCCACTCCTCCAATATTTGCCTTTTTATCAAAATTAGCTTTCTCAACAGCTAATTTTCTGCCATGGTAGAAGATTTGAAAATGTATATGGTTAGCACTAGCTCCGGCATGAAGAGCATTGTAAAACATATAGATATTTCTACATCTGTTGATTAAATTAATGACATCTCTTATATCGCTATAAAGAGCTCTCTGCCCTCTCTTGTTTGCTGGATGGGCCAAATCAGGGACAAGAAGCAAGTGCCCTTTTGCCTCAAATAATCTCCGCTTGGTATATATATTCCATCTATTTCCGTTAGCTAAAACTTCAAGAAGCGGCTTTCGATTAAGCATGCTGCGCGGAGCTTTAACATCTCTGCAATTAAAGGGGCAGCTTTTATCATGTGCAATAAAATCAGCTTGTCTCCCCGCTGTTTCTTTCTGACTCATTAATGCTAAAGGATTAAATATCTTTACAAAGTTGGTGCCTGCAATAGTTTCTTCCTCTATTTTTCCTGTTTCTAATTTGCCTGTAGTAATATTACGTTTTTTATAATCAACAGAACCATCACTAATTAAAGTCAAATCCAACTCGAATTCTTCACCAGTGCTTTCATCTACAAGTCTACTTGTCATACTTCCTTTTTGTATCATGCCTTTCCAAATATTGCTTATATTTATATCATCAAAATACATATCCCGGTGATCTGGCCTCAAAGAAAATTTTTGTATTTCCAATCGGCTATCTTTTGTTCTATCTTTCCAAAACCATCTCTCGGAAAAAGTTATAGAATCGACTTTATGGGTAGCCCATACTTTGTGTTGGATTTTACCAATTGCTTCTAATAAAATTTCCCGTTCTTCATCACTCATTTTTTCTACAATCCATCCAAAAGTAGCATGAGCTAAATAGCGAAAAGAAGATGGGCCTTTATGAGTTTTCTCATTGAAAGTAGTTTGAACTTTATGTATCATATCGGAATTTTTCCCACCAATTAATATCGGTACAAATAGCGCCTTGCCTTTAAAAATGCCTATACCTTTTGCAGTAAACTCAAAAGGATGTATTGTCTCAAAAATAAGATCTTCCAAAATATAGCTAGTTTCTGCTTCAATTTTGTGCTTATTTTTTTTATCAACTGTAAAATAAGTAATCGAAACATAGGGAAGACTTGGCCTATCCCAGGCAATTTTATTAACAATACCTTTTGGTAATAAAGCCTCTAATTCTGATTGGATATTAGCAATCATTTGTTCTGGCAAATCAAAATGCAACAAAAGTTTCAACTCTTTATCTTTTTCACGCAAGTCAACATTCAACGGTTGACTTAGAGCTTCTTTCCATCTTTTTTCAAATACTCTCCAATTTGCAGCTAAGCTTGAATTTATCAGGTCAGCGATGTATTCTAAGCTTACTGCCTGGCTGTGAGATAAGCCAGATAAGGCTGCAGCTTCGTGAATTAGGGTTTTTCTTAATTCTGTCCGATCAGTTTCGTAAGCAGGGTTTATTACTACATAATTCTGCCGGTTTATATTTGTGTTTACGCCGGTTAAGTCTTTGCCAGTTTTTGCTTTGAATTCGATAAAAAGCTGCGGCGGGCCGCGGACTACCTTGGCACCTTTTAGGATATCGGCTATCCTTTGTTGGTGGTTATCCCGAAGTAAAGCAACCATCTCTTGCCTGGATGCTTCATAAGCCTGCTCGCCTGTAGTTATGGCATCTCTGTGCTCGGTAAGCAGGTTCTCTAAAACTCCCTGCTCTTCTTCTGTAAGCGGCTGGCCGTCTTGGGTGCGGGTGGGGTCGGAAGGAATGAATTTTAAAACTATTTCTCCAGATGAACTCTTTTCAGGGACAAAAATCTTTGCAACTGGAACTACTTCCCTGCAACTTTCAATTAGGTCTTGGACGCGCTTATTCGTTCTACACACAACTCCTGCTACAGTTATAGAAGCCTTATCTCCTTTTATATCTTCAGACAAAATACCTTGATAATTGCGGCCAACATCTTTATATTCCCAAACTATTGATTCACCGTCTCCTATAGAATCTATAGGATGGATATCTTGATAACTTATGAATAAAACCTGCAATGCATCATATTCTTCTGACTTTATCGAACCTAATAAATTATAAGGCTTATAGACTAAACAATAAGGGCTATTTTGTGAATCTTGGACTAAACTCTTAATTAATTTATAACTAAGGACAATTTCTTCGGCTCTTCGTTTTATTCTAGAAGGGTTATCGTGCTTTACTATAGAATTATCGGGAATTTCTTCAGGCCAACTACGTAGGTTAAATATTATATTAAAATATTCATCCGGCACTTCTTCGTCAATATTCTTTACTAATTTATGCATCACTTGTTTTACCGTAATACCATTAGCTATTTGCTCTATATGATTTAACTTACCCCCATCTTTAAATTCTTTAATCTGGCCTTTAATAAATTCAACGGCTGGTTTTAAATTATTTTGCTGTTCTTCTTTTTTACCTTGTACATCTACAACACACTGCTTAGCCTTTGGATAATACGTTCTTACATTAGGCAATGTTACATGTTTATACATATCCAGACGATTTAAAAAACTGGACACATCTACATCTGCTTTTCTCGGCTTTTCTCCTTTATTTTTTGCTTTTTGGGCCCGGCCATTACTTCTTTCTAAAACTTTATCATCTCTGGCATCATGAATAATAACAAGATTAACTGATAAACCTAATTCAGTGAGCATATCATCAAGAATTTTAGCCTGGCTTTCAGTACGGGGGAATCCATCAAAAATGACTCCTCTTTGTTTATAATCTCCACTCTCGATTTTCTCTTTTACTATCTTCACTACTAAATCATCGGGTACTAATAATCCATTGTCTACATATTCTTTTGCGATATTTCCTAAATCAGTTCCGTTGTCGATAGCATCCCTTAATTCTTGTCCAGAAGATATTGCGGAAATATTCAACTCTTTTTCAAGATATCTAACAGTTGTGTTCTTGCCGGAAGCTGGCGGACCTACTAAAATTATTACTGCTGGTGAATCACCATCTTCATCCTGACTATCTGCTACCCGTAATGAATCCGGCAGCTGGCCTAATTCTTTGAAGTCATGGATTAGGCCGCCTTCTCCCGGGGTGTAGTCAGGATCTTCGGATAAGATTTGGTTATCTATCAAGTAGTCGTTTCTGCGCAAGACTGCCGCTGTACGGGAGCCGGGGATTATGGTTAGGTCTCCGGTGGGTATCTCCGGGGACCAGATGCCGGCTTCAGGCTTGTTGTCTTTTAATGACATCAATGGCGCTAAGCCGCTTTTGGCTAGGTTCTCTTGAGTTTTTGCGATGTCAAAGTAGTGATAGAGGCGATTGTATGGTATATCGGGCAGTCCTTGTTGGGTTTGTACTTGTTTCTTTAGTTCGGCCAAAGCCTTCTGGACTTTGTCAGTTTTTGTGGCCAGGCCTTCGGCGAGGAAGCCTAATTTGCCTTGGGTATCTTTTCTTCCGTAGAGCAAGCCGCCTTTTTGGCCGGTGAAGTTGTTCATCAGCTCAATAAGCATATTGATTCCTTCTTCTTTGGCCAGTTTTCTGTAGAGAGCATACATATCTATATCCAAGGCACACTCAGAAGCAAGGGTAATTAGGTCGTTGGAACGGTGGATTACGCCAACCTTTGCGCCTCTTTCTTGTAGGTAGTCAAAGGCTTTCTCTTGTTGCAGTTCGAACTTGCCTGTTTTTCGGTTGTAGATATAGCTTGAGTTCTTTTGGTCTCCGTTTATGGTGTTAAAGCCGTGGTTGTAGTTAGTTTCTTTACCGGTTGACTTAAAGCGGACGTCTTCTCTTTTGAAGCCGGGAGCATAGTCGTTTAAGATTAAAACTATATTCTCCGGATTTAGGCCGAAGAAGCCGTTTTCTTTTAAGTCAGTTTCTACATCCGGTAAGATATTGGCATTTACACAGAAGGCAAGCTTTAGGTTGGCTAGTAGTTTTTCAGACTTAAAGCCATGTTTTTTGGCTGCTAGCCTAACTCCGTCTACCAGAGACTGCAACTGCCTGACGCCTATCTTTCTGTATTGGGCATAGCCGGGGTTTTGGGGGTATAGGCTTTCTATGCTTAAGGCAGCTTTTAGGGTCTTTATGTCTTTGGCTATAGCCTTATATTCATCGCTTCCTTCTTCTAAGCTGTTAAGTTCTGTTTGTTTATCCTTAAGCTGCTGCTTCAGTGAAGGCAGATTTTTCCTTACTCTTTCGGCTAACTCCCAGACATTTATGTTCCAGCGGCGGTAGTTGTTTCTGACTACCGGGTCTTTGGCTTCTTCTTTGCTGATTAAGCCGAACTTAATCAATGACTTCCAGAAGCGGCTGGCTTCCCCGGCTGAATAGAAAAATATAGCCAGCTCTCCTTTTAATAAAGACTGGATAGTACTATCTATATCTAAATTCTTTAATTCATCTTCTAACCAAAAGAATTCGGCCGGTTTAAGTTTATCTTTATCGGCTAGCTCTTCTAACCTTTTGGCGTTAAGCTGATCAGCGGTTTTACCTTCCTCATAGAAGGCCTCCATTGCCTTAACTATCGGGTCGGCGATGTATTCTAAGCTTACCGCTTGGCTGTGGGCTCGGCCGGTTATGGCTGCTGCCTCATGGATTAGGGTTTTTCCTAATTCGGTCCGGTCGGCTTCTGTGGCAGGGTTTATTACAATGATTCCTTCAGTATTGATCCCGGTTAATTCTCGGCCTGTGGCTTTTTTGAACTCGTCAAAAAACTGCGGCGGGCCTCGGACTGTCTTTGCTCCTTGCAGGATATCTGCTATCCTTTTCTGGTGGCTATCTTTAAGCAGTGAGGTTACTTCTTGTTTTTCTGCTGAGTAGGCTTGCTGGCTTGCAGCTATGGCATCCCTATGTGTGGCAACCAGGCTGGATAAGGTTTTCTGCTCTGGCTCTGTTAGCGGCTGGCCATCTGCGGTGCGGGTGGGGTCTTGATTTACTGTTACTTCTCCCAACCTATTAACATTTAACAATGTGGCTTGGTCAACAAGCTTATCTTTTCCTTCAGAGTAAAGCTCTACTCTCCATTGCCGACTGCTGGTTATTTTAACCAATAGATAGCCCTCTGTTTTTTCGTTATTGGTTTCTTTGGTAAAGTTATACCTTCTGGTGTTGGAATCTATAACCTCGGTTTTTCCCCATTTATACAGATAACCTTCTTGGTAAAATGGCTGGCCTTTTTCAAACAAAGCCGGCCTTAAAATAAATTCTTTGTTTTTGATATCGTCCCGCCTTTTCTTGAGCATATCGGAGAGGTAGCCGGTTAACGTTGTCCCTCTATCTATGCGAGCTTTCATTTCTTCAAACAGTTCAATAGGCCCTTCTCTGTTCCGTCTTGGTTTTCTGTTCCATAAACCGTCTTTATTTTCCAGCTTACATCGTTTTATCCACACCTCTAAAGAAGCTTCTGCTGTCTCTTTTTCGTTGAAACCTAATCTTGCCGTGGCATCCCCAACTATTTCTTCTATCTGCTCATCCCTAATAGCAGCCAGCCTCTTTGCCAACTTCATCATAAAACTTTTATCTCTAACTGCATTCTCATAAGCCGGATTAACTGCAATTCTTTGATTATGCCGTATGGTCCGGATAAATTCATCCAAGCCGCCATAAAAGCTATTTTCAAAAGAAGTAAACCCTTCTGTGGGCTTAGCAAACATACTGCCGCCAAAATCTATATGCATCAAATGCGGCTGCCCGTTACGTTCAACTTCAGATTTAGTAATATCTAAAGGCAGTTTCATAAACATCATATTCCAGGGAGTGCGGTCTTTATCGTCTATGAGAACGCTCAAAAGCAATGCCGACTTAATGCTTAAATCATCCTCAAACCTTCTTGCCAATCTTCTGACATTGCCGGTATAATTACCTAAAAATTCGATAACTAATTTCGCCTTACCCTTATTATCGCGGATAATAGATATCTTTGGCACAGGAAGGCCTGCTAATGCAAATAACTTGTAAGAGATATATTCTATCATCGCGCTGTAGTCATTATCAGTTTTAACTACCACTTGAGTTCCGGAAACCTCATCTTCATAAATCTCAACCGGAGCAGAATGGCTATCCCCTAATATCCGTTGCCATTTATAATCTACTCCAGCGATATTTAGGATATTTCTGCTTTCATCAAAAATTATATTTTCTCCCATAGAGGTTTCAGTAAGTAACTTGCCAATAGATGTATTAGCTATAGCAGAAGAAGAAATAAGCTGATATTTTTCTGTTTTTAAGGAAAAATAATTAATTAGCTCATCAATATGTAAGCCGGTAGATTCTTCTATAACTGATATGCTTTCAGAAAAACTTAATCCATATATTTCCATCAACCGGCTGGCATAATGTTTTAAGGTTGAAACTGAACCTATTGTTTCGATTTCTTTTATGATTCTCTTTTTTATTTCTTGCTGATTTTGAGAACACCCCAGCAATCCTGCTAACCTATTATCAGGGTTTATCTTTGTTTTGGGCCTTTCTAAATTAGATAAATCCATCAGCGCTTGGGCGGCAACTTCAGACGCGGCCTCTGCGTGAGCCCGGGTATCAGCAGGCAAAGCGTCTTTTCCGTAAAGCACTATCCAGATAAGCTCATCTCTCAAGGCATCCGGGTATTCCTTAAAGTTCAAGGCACCCAATATCTTAATAATATCACTCCTTCGTCCCAGTAGAATATCCAGCGTATTTATTTGATTGTAAGAGGTATTTTCTATATTTTGGGTGTTTTCTTGAAGCTGCCGGATGAGCTCATCCTTTATTCTTGTATCTCCGATAGTAGCCAAGGCGTAAGCCAAAGGCTTTCTCAAGGTTCTGCTTCCGGCGGCTTTAAATTCTTTAAGGAGTTTCTGAATATACTGATAACGAATAGCTTCAAACTCCTCTTTCTTTTGTTTATTCTCTTCTTCTATCGGCCGGGCTAATATCTCCGGGATAGCTTTCTTTGCCAGCCAAGCTCTGGCAGGTACATTCTTTGAGTGATCAGCGATAAAATTAACCACTCTCTCTACCAATTCAGGATTCTTTTCAAACCGGACTATATTTATACTTTCAGAAATATTTTCCCAGGCAATTTGCTTATCTTCATCGGATAAATACGCAAACGCCTTATCTAAAGCAGGCCCCCAGATATTTTTATCTTCACTTAGCATAATTTCAGTTAATACCGCTTCGGCATTTTTCCATAAGAGATCGCCTCTGCCGGTATTGCCTTCTAAAGATACAAATATATACTCTAAAGCTGTTTGCCTGGCTAAAGGCGCAATTTCATCCACAAAAGTATTAAAATATAACCAGCGTAACTGCCAATAAGGGATTATCCTTTCAGGAAGTTTACTTAAATCTTCTCTGGCTTCTCTATCATCAATATACAATTTTGCCCTTTCAACTTCTAAAAACTCGCCAACAGCTTTCTCAGCCTTCTGTTTATTGGCTGGCGTGGGGTTATCTCTATAGCGGGCAACTGCCAGCTCCCATTTTTCAGTTCGCCAGTCAGCAGAAACTGTCTGGTAAAGGCTTAAATTCTCTCCAGCAGAAAGGTTAAACTTGTTTGTTATCTCTTCTATTGTTGCTATTTTCTCGTTGCCTTTAGTTGAAGAATCCCATGATTTTATTTTGCGCAGCAGTTCTGACCGGGCCAAAGCAAAATCAAGGCCGGCACCGTGCGGGCCAACTAAGACAATATTTAATGAAACAGCTTCTCTATCCTGGCTATCTGCTGTCTGCAGGGCTGCCGGCAGCTGGCCTAATTCTTTGAAGTCATGGATTAGGCCGCCTTGGCCCGGGGTGTAGTCAGGGTCTTCGGATAAGATTTGGTTATCTATCAAGTAGTCGTTTCTGCGTAAGACTGCCGCAGTGCGGGAGCCGGGGATTATGGTTAGGTCTCCGGTGGGTATCTCCGGGGACCAGATACCGGCTTCGGGTTTGTTGTCTTTTAATGACATCAACGGAGCTAAGCCGCTTTTGGCTAGGTTCTCTTGGGTTTTTGCGATGTCAAAATAGTGGTAGAGGCGGTTGTATGGTATATCGGGCAGTCCCTGTTGAGTTTGTACTTGTTTCTTTAGTTCGGCTAAAGCTTTCTGGACTTTATCAGTATTAGTAGCTAAACCTTCTGCTAAGAAGCCTAATTTGCCTTCTCTGTCTGTCCTGCCGTAGAGCAGGCCGCCTTTTTGGCCGGTGAAGTTATTCATCAGCTCAATAAGCATATTGATCTCTTCTTCTTTGGCCAACTTTCTGTATAAGGCATACATATCTATATCCAAGGCACACTCAGAAGCAAGGGTAATTAAATCGTTGGAACGGTGGATTACGCCTACCTTTGCGCCTCTTTGTTGTAAGTAGTCAAAGGCTTTTTCGGTTTGCATTTCGAAGTGGCCGATATCTTGGTTATATCTATAACTTGAGTTCTTCTGGTTTCCGTTGATAGTGTTGAAGCCGTGGTTGTAGTTGGTCTCTTTATCGGTAGGCTTAAAGCGGCCGTCTTCTCTCCTAAATCCGGGGGCATAGTCGTTTAGGATTAATACTATGTTTTCCGGGTTTAGGCCGAAGAAGTTGTTTTCTTTTAAGTCAGTTTCTACATCCGGTAAGATATTGGCGTTTACGCAGAAGGCAAGCTTTAGGTTGGCTAGTAGTTTTTCAGACTTAAAGCCGTGTTTTTTGGCTGCTAGCCTAACTCCGTCTGTCAGAGACTGCAGCTGCCTGACGCCTATTTTTCTGTATTGAGCGTAGCCGGGATTTTGGGGATATAAGCCTTCTATACTTAAGGCAGCTTTTAGGGTCTTGATGTCTTTTTGGGTATCTTTGTATTTCTTTGTGCCTTCTTCTAAGCCGGCAAGCTCTTCTTGGCTGTCTTTAAGCTGCTTCCTTAATGAAGGCAGGTTCTTCCTTACTCTGTCGGCTAACTCCCAGACATCGATGTTCCACCTGCGGTAGTTGTTTCTGACTACCGGGTCTTTGGCTTCTTCCTCTGTTATTAGGCCGAACTTAATTAGGGATTTCCAGAAGCGGCTGGCCTCTCCGGCTGAGTAGAAAAATATAGCCAGCTCTCCTTTAAGTAAAGACTGGATAGTGTCTTCTCTATCTAAGTTAGCCAGCTGGTCTTCTAACCAGTAAAAGCCGGCCGGTTTAAGTTTGTCTTTATCGGCTAACTCTTCTAATCTTTTAGCGTTAAGCTCATCAGCCGTTTTACCTTCCTCATAGAAGGCCTCCATGGCCTGAACTATCGGGTCGGCGATGTATTCTAAGCTTACCGCTTGGCTGTGGGCTCGGCCGGTTATGGCTGCTGCCTCATGGATTAGGGTTTTTCCTAATTCGGTCCGGTCGGCTTCTGTGGCAGGGTTTATTACTATTATGCCGCCTGTGTTTATGCCGGTTAGTTCTCGGCCGATAGCTTGCTTGAACTCGGCAAAAAGCTGCGGTGGGCCTCGGACTACCTTGGCTCCAACTAAGATATCTGCTAACTGCGGCTGGTTGTTGTTTCTTAATAAGGCAGCTGTCTGTTGCTGTGCTTGTTGGTAAGCTTGTTCACCTGCAGCTATGGCATCTCTGTGTTTGGCAACCAGGCTGGATAAGGTTTTCTGCTCTGCCTCTGTAAGCGGCTGGCCGTCTTGGGTGCGGGTGGGGTCGGACTGATAAGATTTTAAGAAATTTATCGCCTGTGCAAATTTCAAAACATTATATGTACGTATAACCTCTTCTTTCTTTTCTCCGTATTCTATTTTTCCAATTTCAACTTTTTCTTCTACATTGCACCAATAAGCATAAGGATCTTCATGTACCCACCTTCCTAGAAAATAGATCTTACCCCCCCTCTGGATTTCTGTATAAGATGTACCATCTCCGTCTAGATCATCCGAGGTCTCACATTTATTTATAATTTTATTTTTCATTTCTTCTAAATTTGGATAATAACTTTTTTCCTCCCCTCTATAAGTTTTAGTCAGACTTCTTTTCTCAACGATAATCCTTGAAAATATACCCTTCACTATCGCCCTAACTTGCATATCCTCGGGTAACTTCATGACTAACGCTACCACTCTCTTTAAAAAAGTTATGTATGCTTTATGTTTGCTAGCTTCATTCTTCCAAATAATAGCCTTTTCCTTTACGAATTTTGTCCATTCTCTTGCAACTTCCTCCAAAATTGAAAGATTTGACTGGAACTTTTCAAAATCATTTTTTGCTTTTCTATGCGCAATAGGAATGCCCCATTTTAATGTATCGCAGGGCGGAACGCCTAAGCTTGCTAGCCTAATTCCTAATTTCATACTCATCGCAAATCTTGCATTGTTTAGCTCACTCTCGGTCTTTATACTAAACAATTTAAATAATTCAGATATAACCTCCCGCTCTACAAAATCTATTGGTAAATTATTATTCTTTAATGCATCAAATAAATCCGAAATTACTTGTACTTTTTTCTTTAAGACTTTTACTACAGCCTTACGAATATCGCTATCCGAACTTTTCTTTAAAACCTTAATTAAATAAGGGATAGATTCTGACTTATTTATTTTGCTTAACAATTTATTTTTCCTCTCCTTTACCTTGCCGGAAAAATATTTCCAACTTTCTATAGTAAGTCTAACAAAAATGATAAAAAGAGAAATAACGCAAGATACAACTAAAGCAGTTACATACCCAACTCCAGCAGAAAAAGCTGCTGGATTGGTACTTGTAAAATAAAAAAACAAAGAAACGCCTACCATTCCAGCAGCATATATTCCAGTTTCTTTTATAGCCTCAAAGCTCTCACTCCATTTTTTTTCGATAAGCTCGGAAAACACACGATACAAGCCAAGTGCCATTGGCGACCACACTAATAACCCAAGCAATATTCCTCCAAAAAAAGAGCCCCAAGTAACATCATGAGAAAAAGCCAAAAAACTCTCTCCATTGCATCCGCCTAAAAACAAAGTTGAAACACCTAAAAGAAGTAACGGAAGAATTCCTTTGCCTGTTTTTGGTTTACTCTGAGCAGAAGCATCAGCTTTGCCCTCACCCTTTTCTTCTCTTTTCTGCTTTCTTTGCGCGTATTCTGCTACCTCATCCTCTGTCTTCAGCCTGATATTCCCGGAATTGAGGGCGATGCCGTATTTATTCAGGATGGCGGCGCGTTTTTTGACGGTGTCTGTGCTGTAACGCAGCAGGCTCACCGGAATGCTTTCGTTTCTGCCGTTTAGCTTTCCTTCAGCTTTAAGCTGTTTGAGAAGGTTTACTTTCTCCGCAAGCAATTTAGAGTCCATCCGGAGAAGACGGGCAAAGGTTTTGGTTTGGGGATTGGCGCCGATTGATTCAAGAAGTTTTCTGTTGTGTTCTACCTTACGTCTTACTTGTTTTTCTTTTGACTTTGCACTTTGGACTTTGGACTTTGGACTTTTATCTTCTACGTTTCGTCCCTCATCCTTTCGTCCATCGGTTCCTTGCGCTTCCGATAAACCGTCTCGTCCTTCGGTTCCTTGCGGTTGCGCCGGCGCCTGAGGGCTTGATGCCGGGCCTTGCGGATTTGCAGGCGGCGCCTGCGGGCCTTGGGGCCCTTGAGGAGGCGATTGATTCGGAAACCTGCTCAAATCAACATTGGAAAGAATACCTTTTACTATCTCTTTCTGTACCGAGTCTAAATCCCCGTTGTGTAGCTGATCAATAGTATGAATATCATTTGCCGGTTGATTCAGGTAATTATTAATATATTCAACTAACGCCTCAAATATCAGGCTGATGAAAGTTTCAAACTCCGGCGGGCTGCGGGAATCATATATAAAGTCTTGTTTTAGCTGTTCTATGTAAGCAATTAGTTCAACAAGGTTAGGTTGAGGCTGCATTGCTAAACGATTGTTTATTGCCCGGCTTAAAACTGCCGCCGTCCTTTCTTGAAGTTCCTGACGGAAAGTAACAATTCCTCTATCTTGTGATAGAAAATCTGACGAAATAAAATCAGGGATAGCTTTGACAAAAAGAGGAAATTCTTGCTGTATTTTCCCAACCATAAACTCATAAGCTCTATGTAACCTTAAAGCCGGTGCTAAATAGTAAATATATTTCTGCACATAAATTCTGTCCAGCTCATCAAACAAAGCTTTTTTGGCTTGGTCGGGGTTGTTGTCGTTTAGGTCTAATAGAGCTTGTTGTAAATCTTCATCCAAAGAGTTCCAAAGCGAATCTATAACCCAATTAACAGTAGCTGTTGTAACTGCTTCGCTAGTTGATAAATTATTGATTGTGTAACGAGTGTTATGAAGATTGGCTGAATTAATCTGGACATTCACTAAATAAGTTAATAAGTATCCGTCTGCGGCTGATGATAAGTCTTTAGTTAATTGTTTTTTAATTTTAGCTATTGCTATTGTTTTGTAGAGTTTTTCTTTAAGCTTAACTTTTTCGGCCTTGATTTTAGCCTTCTGCTGTTTATTATCAAGGTTACTCCACATTTGCTCAACAAGAGCTTTTAGCCTTTCTTCTTTTGTCCCTTTTCGCTGAGCTGCATCTGAAATGGTAAGGGTTTCTCCAAGGATATCTGACAAATCTTGTTTGAATTTTTTAGCTAAATCTTTAGCATCACCGGAAGGGGCAAAGAACCTATCCTTATCCTTCTCTACATCTTTCTTATTCAGCTCATCCAGCTTGTCAAACAGGGCTTTTCTGGTAGCAGCAGAATCG
>CAZSDJ010000009.1:0-36040 GCA_964605645.1 uncultured Planctomycetia bacterium | reverse complement strand
CGAACCTTGCGCAAACCTTGAAGAACTTGAGGATTTGCTATTAATCGTTTGGCTTTCTTCTTTAATTTCTTATCTGCCACCTTCTGCTGCTTCTCCTTATTCAGCTCATCCAGCTTGTCAAACAGGGCTTTTCTGGTAGCAGCAGAATCGTTATCGTTTAAATCATAAAGAGCTGCTCTTAAAGCTAAAGGCTGGAGGTTAGCCCAGATGCTTCTGATAAAATCGTTAACCAGCTGCGGAGTAGCACCTTGACGGCGAACCTTGCGCAAACCTTGAAGAACTTGAGGATTTGCTATTAATCGTTTGGCTTCTTCCGTTAATTTTTTATCTACCACATCCCGTCTTCTGGATTCAACTGCCCAATATAATTTTTCTTTAGCTCTATCTTCATTGCCCTCAGTTTCTTTAGCTCTATTTTTATCGCCCTCAGCTTGTTTCAAGAAATGTTTCTGAACCCTTGTCCCTGCAGATTTCCAGATATCTGCTGATAATTGAGAATTTGTTATTAACTGAGTTTCTGCTTTCTTTTTGGCCAGCATCTCAACTTCATTATTAATGAATAAAGGTAATTGTTTTCCTTGATATTTAGCTAATATCTCCTGTCTTGCCTTATAGCGAAGATCCTCTTTTCGTTGAGGAGTAAGAGACTGCCAATATGATTTCCTGCCCTGGCTTAAATCTGTTAAGCCATCAAAATGGCTCTTGGCAAGTTTAATCAACTTACTATCAAGCGCTCCCAAACGCCCGATCTGCTGCAGCTCCCGGAAAATCAGTTCCCAGTTTATCCAGAAGAAGGCAAGTGCTCCGGCTATTATTCCTTCTGCCGATAATGATAAAATACCCACAGGCAATAAACTAAGACCGGCATAAGCTAACAGGCCGCTGCCCAACCACATTAAACCTCCCAAGAAAACAAGTTCAGCTGCCACAAATATCCCTTTCTTGCCAATCCATTTGCCGTTATGAATCTTCATTGCCAGAGGTGTCTGGCGTAAAAGCGGGGTAAGCAGGGCTAATACCGGCAGGATTATATAAGGTAAAGACCAGATAATCCTAAAGTGCTGCCAGATAAGGATACCGCTGATTATAAAGGGCAGCAATGCCCCGGCTACAAGGATTGGTATTCTAGGCATAATATTATCGTCACTCTTAATCTCATGCCAGATAAGAAAAGAAGAAATAATAAGTGGGATAAAAGGTAAGGCCAGGCTAGCCCATACAGGAAGACCTCCTAAAAAAGCTAATCCGCCTATTAAAAGAGGAATTCCTGCAGCATATCCAATAATAAAACGTTTATACCATATATCCTTTTGGGTAATCTCTTCATTTTCAGCATCTTTCCCAGTAAACAATTCCACAGCCTTAATCCATTTTAAAGGCATAGCCTTAGCAGTAGAAATGAATCCCGCTTTGCCTAATAGCCCTCGAATAAAGGCTACCGGATACATTACCACAATCGGCAAGAAGTAAGCCACATTTAAAGGAAAGAGCATAAAAAATCTTCCCGTTCCTTTCCAAAAGCCGTACTTTTCTACCAGCAAAAGCCACTGCTGTGAAGTAATTGCCTGGCCTAACACTATCAAACCTACAATGCCAAACAATAAATTAAAAGGAAAACTGACATAGCCGGCTATCCCTAAAAATAATACACCGGCTACATATAAAAACTGCACCGGTAAGATAAACAAGTGTTCGGGGTAAAAAAACAACACACTTAAATTCATATATTTACGAGCAAGCGAAACATTTTTACTCCTCATAAAACTTCTTAACACAGAATTCATCAAATCCCCCGCGCCGGCACTAAACTTCATCTTAGGAGGCGTTATATCCTCTATAAAACTTGGTGGCCGCTGTTTAAGGAATATAACATGCTGCGAATTGTGTGTCCTAAAGCCATTCTCCATCATCCTCCAGCCGAAGACAATATCCTCTGAGGGCCGGTCAAAAGGCTGAGCATTAACCGCCCGCATCTGGCCAACATGAGCGCCGCCGGGATGCCCGTAAAAGGAAACCGCCCCTTTAGGATCTGCGTGGCTCATCATCCGCTGATTAACTATAACCCAAGTTTCATCCGACCAATTAGAAGCTTTTCCTTCGGTAGTCAGATTCTTATGGTAAATACGTTCTCCATAAGACAAAAAGTCTGTAGTCAAATTATAAGGCATAGACTCATTGACTTGAGTTAAAGAAAACGGCAAACGGGCTACTTCTTCTACCATAAATCCGCTGTTACTATCTGTATAGATAGGAAATAAAACCCTCAGAAACGGAAAACTCATCGCCTGGCCGGGAACTTTCACACCGCTAACCCCTAATCTTGGACTCTCCGGAGTGTAGGCGCTTACCTCTACCTTTTTAGAAACAGGGTTATATACCTTTGCCTTATTACCGTTGGTACCTTCTACAACTCCGGGGTATTTTTCAAGTATTTTATTTAACCTTTCTTCGGCTTCAGTATCATCTTTAGCTGTACGATTAGGAAGAAGGATTTGCGTCTTTCTACCCACTAAATATTTAATATCCTTTTCATACTGCTCATTGCTACTTTCCGGAAAGCACATCCGGGTAAAATCTTCGAAGGTATCAATAATCTCTGTAGCCTCATAAAGCTGCTTTGCCGGCATCCAGGAAGCTTTCCGGATTGCCCAGTAACAAATAGCTTTATCCAGATAATCCCTGGTTGTACTGTCTAAAGCCTGATATGATGGCAAATCGGTTAATAGCCGTTTCCCGGAAAGGGTTAACAGCTCTGCCTTAAGCGGGGCAGGAATATTAACTGACGTATTCCCCATTATGTCCTTATCTTCTTTGGCAATAGCTTCTATAATTTTGTCCATATCCTTTACAATGTTTTCCCATTGAGTCCGGTAACTTCGGATAAATAGATTCAAAGCGGTTTCCTGCCCCTCGAAGACCTTCTGAAGCACAACCATTGACGGCTTTGCAAAAAGTGGATCTTTCTTGTCCTTAGTCCAACTCCTGAATCCGCTTCCTGATATATAGACCCCAAAAGGAATTATAGATAACCATCTTAAGGCCGGCGGTAAATCCATCAGCCAGCCTTCGGCAAAGCGGGCGATTCTTTCCTGAGCATCTTCGCTGATTGTGCCTTCCTTAACATCTTTTTGTTTTTTCCACTTGCCTCCATTGAGCCATCCCTCTAACCACTGTTTAGCATCCCGGTCAATTTCACCGGTAATAAACTGGATATCCAGAAATCTTTCCCATAATTTCTTAAAATATGCGCCTCTTGAGCTTTCATTGCCTAAATCTTTTATGAATTCTTCACCTTCGATTTTTTTCTTGGCTTCTTTAAATCCTCTGAAAGCCTGTTTTAATTTTCCTGCTTTAATCTCACCCTTACCTGTTTCTTTGGAAGCATACCAGGAAAACTTCATCTGGAATAAATAATGAAAAGCCCGGAAAGTTAAAATCGCTATAAAGCTGGTAAAAAATAACAACGGCATTGCGCTCATACCTACAGAAACTAGCGGCCCTAATGCGCAAGTACTGGAGAAAAAGTTAGTTATTACCGGCCAAGTCCAGGAAACTAAATGGGCGTTAAGCATAAATCCGAAAATCAAAGTTAAACCGGCATAAAGATAGAAATATACCGGCCGTTTTTCCATCAACTGCTCATCCTGAGTTTTATCTGTCGGAGCAACTAAACTTTCCATCGGATTAGTTGAAGTCCACCTGTTTAAAAGCCATGCTACAACGCTTATCCCAACAGTAAACACTACTGCTCCCAGAGATGAGTGCAGTAAGCCGGGTAAGGTTATTCCTATGGGAATAAAAAGCCAACTGACAGAAAAGCCTAAAACAGGAATAAGAATACTGCCTGCGCCGATAAGAATAAGAACCGCAAGCGGCGCCCCCATATTAGAGACAGCTGAAAGAATCGGAGTATCCTTGTAGAGTTTACCTAAAGATTTAAAGCCCAATAAAAATTTAAAGTCACTTTTTCCTGTAAAAACCTTTCTACCCAACTGCCAAAGATTATAGATAACAGTAACACCAAGTGTTATCGGGAGAAGGGGAACAAGAACCAAACTGCCAATAATAACTTTTGCCCAGATTCCGCCGGCCCTCGGTTTATGTTTTTGCAAGATTGAATCAAGAATAGCTCCCTTCTCACTTTCACTGCTTGCCGCGAGGTATTTATCCCGTAAAGATATAAAACCTTCCTCGCCTTCGATATTTTCAAGAGAAGAAAACACCTCCTGCATATCTTCGATAAGAGGCTGCTGGTCTTTTCTTACCTCTAATTCTTTATATATCCCAAAGAACTTCTCCATTTTATCTTTTTCGCCTCTTATATCATAGATATCCATTGCTTTGAGGTTTGCCGGGTTTATCTGTTTTTGAATTAACCTGTAAAGGTAATAATACCTTACGTTAACCGACTCGGTTCTAAAATAGGCGCCGATTTCATCCATTGCCATCTCAAACATTATCAATGATAAAAAAGGATTATTTTTAAAGAATTTTTCTATATCTTTTTTATCTGCAATTTCTTTTCCGCCAACACCGGCCTGCCTTAGCCAGCGCTCAAACCCCCGAATATCAGCACCATAACCGCGTAAATCTTTTAAATTATCCCAGCTAAAACCGTCTAATATAGCTAAATAATAAGCCAAGTTCTCGGTCAGCCTTCTTACAAAGGCTTTATTGTCAGCATCAACATCTTTTCCGGCAATATCCTTTTCTTTCTCCCAGTCAGGGTAAAACTCATCCTTAATAATGCTTAATGCGCCCTCTCTGATTGTTTCTGATACCTTCTCCAACATCTCGGCCGTATTCCTAGCCGAAGACAAATCTCCGGGGAGTTGAGGGATACCAATAAATCTTTCCTTATTTATATCTTCTAAATTCCTGCCAATTCTTGCTAAAGCCGGGTTTTGATTCTGGTTAACATTTGTTTTTGTGGCTTTATTCCAATCTCTTGCTGTTTTATTCTTTTTATTAGTAGCTATATTTTTAAATACTTTTAAAACTGCCAAACTTATACCAATTAAGAATATTATCCCACCGAAAACTTTTCCTAATGCCTTTCCAAGCCCAATCTCATTAGTTAATTTTCCAAATTTGCTGGCCAAACTCAACGGATCATGATACAATTCTTTGCCTTGAAAATCCCCGTTTCTGTCGTAATAATACTTATAGAAACGCTTCCTCTTCGGCGATTGAACTTCCCACTCTTTTACATATTGGGTAATATATTTATCTTTGCTATCCGGCGAAAATTCTATTTTTATAAAATCTCTAATTGTTTTACCTTCTCTGCCGTTACGCTTCTCAATTATAACGGTGCGTTCCGGTTTTCTCCAGGAAGCGCCGGTATCATAAGTAGTTATTTCATCGTTTCTTGCCGAAAAAATTACCGGTGTTTGTTTAAACCAAAGGAGGACCTGACGGCCTCTCTCTCTTACTAATCTCCCCGAAGGAGTAACAGTTTCCTCAAGAAGGACTTTATGCCCTTTTAATCCATATACAAAATTACCATTTTCGTCCTTACCATCATAAAAACGAATTACTCTCTTTATGTCTGGGCTGTTTAAACCGAATAACCTTTTGCCCTTGCCCCTTAAACCTTTAGGCTTTTCAGCCTTAAAGCTTACACTGCCGGGCAAGACTCCTGCAGGAACATTATATTTTTTCTGCCAATCATACCTTCTAATAGTAAGGACATATTCCCCGTCATTTTTAATTAATATCTTACCTATACTCCTGTTCCAAGGATCATCAGGAATACGGATAATAATACTTTCCTTTTCTGCCTGTGTGGTGTATCCTACGGTTCCTCCGCTATCTGTACTCTCTGCACTCTCATTTACTTCTTCTATACCTTTCTTTTTATACTCTGTTGTTAAACTTAAAGATAAATTCCCGGCCCAATCACTGTCTCCAGCAAATATCCCGTATTGAGATAAATACTGCCTTAATTCTTCTTCATCTTCTTTTTCTACCGTTTCTCGGAATGCTCTATTCACCTGTTTTTTTAACTCTTTTCTATTGTCTGCATTTAACAAAGTGAAATCCTGGGAAGAATTGAGGATAGCTATATCTCCGTTATTACCGGTTAATTTTATTTTTATTGCCTGCGTAGAATATCCATCTTTATCCCATCTTAAATTAATCTGCCAACTGCCGTCAGCATTATGCCTTGCCAGTATGTAATCTCTATAAGCTCCTCTTAATCTATATAGGGTAATTTCATCATAATTTTCTTTGCGCAGCACCCCGGAATAAATATCCTCTTCGAAACAATCTAATTCATTCAATATTTTGCTAAATATTTGAGGATAGGATTCCCCAAATCCAAAATCTTCTAAATCTAATTTTTCTAAGAATCTTCGTACTTTTTCAAATTCGGCTATTTCTTCGGTGATTTTCTCCCCCTTAGACACCTCAAAAGTAGACTGTTTATCTCCTAATTCAAATAAGCTTCCTTGCTTTGTGCTATGATATCTAGTTACTCGGCTAATCTCCCCGTCTTCATCATAATAAATTAAATCAACCGAATACCCGCCTTCGGGAAGCTGTGAAATCTTTGCTCGTTCATCGCCGGCTGAATCAATCGCCCTAATTGCCTCGACCTTGCCGGTGGGAATGATTTCTTCGATAAGTACCCAATCCTCGTGGCCCTGAATTTTATCTTCTACTTCTACCGCATAACCTCTAATGTCTAAATTCTCTAGAATATTATAATCGGCATCAAAGGCATATATTGTCTTTACCGGATAATCTTCTTGATAACCTCTTGCATCTCTTATTTCTTCTGAAAGTATACTTGCGGTCTGGCCTAGGTCTAAAACTGCTACACCTCTGGTTGGGGTACCATTTATAACTCTCGGTTTGGTGAAGAACTGAACTATTTCCTCACCGGTTTCAGAATCAACTGCAAATACTCGTGGGCTGTCACCTCTACGCTCTAATACATTGGCTGTATCTCCATTAGGCAAGGTTATCTCAGCAATTCTTCCAACATGGGCAATAGGTGCATCAGATAGCTGATATGTATCTGGATTGTAAGTATAGATATCTGATTCGGTTTCAGATAAGATAACTTCAACTTCACCTCTATCATAATACCTGACAAACTCTCCCCTTACACTATTTACGCCGATGTACTCAAGCATATTATCAAAAGGTTCGCCGTTTCTTTTAACCTGGCGGGTAAGGTTAAACCGGTCATCTACGCCTGTAATCCTCATATCTTCTCTAGCGGTTATTGCCCAGCCGATATGTTCATCTGTTATATTAGATTCAAAATTACTATCTTCCCAGTCGCCGGCATCATAAATCCTTACAGCCCCGTTATCTGCATCTATACCTTCTAAATCTTTGAGGCCTGCATCAATTCTAACTGCATCTTCAAAAGTATCTCCTACATCTAAAGTAAACCTGCCGTCTTTATAAATCAAAACAGTCCTGCCCCAGGCATCAACCCCAATTGTTCCTAATTTGCCTGGATTAACATAGATACGTACGCCTTTTCTGTAATCAGCTTCTTCTGCAAGATTTATATAACGAACTCCCATATATTCGGTTCTACCAAGAGAAGGGTCACCCCAGGTGCCATCTGCATTTAATCTATAAACTTCAGCTTTACCTTCTGTTATAGAAACCACATGTGAACTTTCCAGGCCTTCTCCAAAATAGTAGAAGGCTGTAGTAACGCCGCCTTTTCCTAACTGCATTATAGTGCCGCCTTCATAGTAAATTTGGGCTATTCTGTCAAAATTTTCTGCTAATTCAGCTCTCTTAAAATAATGAGTTCCGCCTTCTCTATCTACTGCTAAAAGATATTGGGCATAAATTTCCTGCAACTTGGCTTCCCCTTGGGCATTAAATTCCATTGGGATAAAGTTACCCTCATTATCTCTGACTCCGGTCATATATACCGGATTCCAGCCATTTAATAACCTACCTTCGGCTGTTCTTCTTAAGCCCTGATTTTCTAGAAGATGCCTTGCTGCCGGATAAGGAAGCCAGGCTGTTTCATCTTCACCGGTATCGAATACACCGTTTTCGTTGCTGTCAAAGTACCACATGTACTGTTTTTGGCCGCCTTCTATTCTGTAAGATTGAGGCCCAAAAAGATGATACCCTTGCCATCCGTCTTCTTTAACTAACTCTGCTAAATCCGAAGCAGTCAAAGGAGTAATCAAAGTTCCTGTTTGTTTATTGGGCATGCTGAGGAAAGCGACAACCTGGCTGTATTTATCCGGTAATACATCTTCTAAAACAACTCGCCCTTCTTCCATGGCCCAAACTCTACCTTCTTGATCCAGCCAGTATAATCTTCCTGAATTATCTAGGTAAGCCCTGTCTTCTAAGAAAGCAAGCTGTCTTTCTGTTATATATATAGGTAAGGAGATTCCTAAGAGGGGATTTTCAGTATCTGTATCGAAAGCTCCGGCAGTATCTTCGGTTGCAGGAACAGAAAGAAGATAGTCATTTCCGTTATGGGCCTTTATAACTAATTCGATGTTGTATCTAGCAACATAATCTTGCCAGTTTCTTGCCAGCTCAGCTTCTGTCACATAAACAAGCTGTCTTAAGTTAGCTTCACCATCGGCTAATACAGGGATAACTATATATTGTTCTGATAATCTCTGCAGAATCTGATAACCTTCTAAATTAAGTAAAAGTTGGCCGTTTTTGCCGGCAAAATACCTATAAACCGGTTCACCAAATTTATAAACGATATTGCCGTCTCTATCTCTTACTACATCAACATAAATCTGGCCTCCAACGATTAAACTTTCCAGCTCATCTGCGGTAATTTTCTCAAAACCAGGATTGTCATGGATAATTACAGCTGCTGCATCGGAATCTTCGCTGTAAAACTCTGCAAAGAAATCTAAGGCAAGTTTTCCGCTTCTTACGATTACAGGATAATCGGATTTATCGGTAGGAAAGATTAAAGTCCGGCCATCATCTTTGGATATCCGGACTTCATCATCTATTTCTGCGATATATACAAAATAGCCTTCGCCTTCACGGTAAATTATTCCTTCTTGTTTTAGTTCTTCTTCTG
Organism: uncultured Planctomycetia bacterium; assembly: GCA_964605645.1. Lineage (GTDB taxonomy): Bacteria > Omnitrophota > Gorgyraeia > Duberdicusellales > 4484-171 > PXAH01. Next base: position 26,991 of record CAZSDJ010000009.1, on the reverse strand, counting down.
ATAAAGAATTAAGAGGACGGCTGTTAGCATAATCTTGTTCATCTAATACTAATACTCTCTTGCCGTCTAATATATAACCTAAACCCCAGACATTTTCTAACTCTTGTATCTCTTGGTAGGCAGCCGGGCCGGGAATGAACAGTCTGCCATCTGCAGTTCTTGCTTCCTGGGCTCTAACTACAGGAGGTGCTGAGACAACCGGCGGGCCTCTTGAAGTACGCGGCCGCAGTTGTTCAAAAAGTTTAGGTACATCGCAGCTAACACCGGGCAGCTGTATTGGTTTTTCTTTTCCAATTTCAAAAAGCGGGCCGAATTTTATTCCATAGCCGTCATAGCTTTGGCCGTCAACCCAGTTAATTCCATACTCAAACTCAACACCCATATCATCGGTAAATGGTACAGGTACTCCTAAAGTAAATGTTAATGATTCTGTATTGTATTTACCGTTTATACCGCCTTCTGTTTTAAAGGTTATGTCTTCTGGTAAATCAACCTGAACAAAACCTAGAGCTTTAAGTGAATCAGAACCGGCATACATTGCCTTTGCGCCTGTTGAAGTTTCTACATTCTCTGTTGATAAGAAATCAACCGGCATTTTTCCTTCGGCTCCCAAGTAAGGATAAAAATCCCGAGAAGCCCAGTTTGAGGTATCCCATTCCGGCCTTATAAATACTCTCCAGCTCTTACCTGACTGTCTATCTTGCCAGCCAAAGCCAACACTGGTGTAAATTAACTGTTCTTTAACAAATATATCTTTGGGTAAAGCAATCTCTTGGCCCTCATCATTATGAGCAATTATACCTACAGTATCTTCTGCGTCAGTAAATACCCCGCCTGCTCTTAAGTCAACAAAGTATTTGTCAGATAAATCGTCCCGGATGTGGATATCATGAACATGGATGTTGCTGTCTTCATCCAATGAAATATCTGCATAACCAACATAAGCTAAAGAAAGGTCGCCCTTTGAATAAGCAAAATTATCAAATAAAATTAATCTTCTTTCATGCCATTTTTCATACTCATCTGGCTCCATCTCCCTATAAAGAGTTCTGTCAGCCACTCCGACGGCAAATAAGTTCATTGCATTCTTGCCTAAAGGAGTTCTTACGCCTACCCCTCTTTGATGTGTTTGCGATGTTCCCTCATGTTGGATAGATAAACTGTATAAATCAATCTTGCTTCCTAATACCTCAAATAAACCAGTTACCTGGGTATTGTTTCCTAAGAAATTATCCATCATAAATGTCCCCAAATAACCCTGTGGATTTTCAGACTCTATTAATTCTTTAAGTTCTGCTTCTGTAAATAAAGGTAGGTGAGGATATTTTTTCTGCAGCTGCTTACTTTTTTCTAAGATCTTATCCCTTTGCTGATAAAGCCTTTCTCTGTATCTTTGAATTTCTCTTGAGTTCTCAGCAATTTCGCTGGTTAAATCAAGCATTTGATCTCTTGAATCTAGGAACCGTTTAAGCAGCTCAATCCCTTCGTTTATAGTTTCGGTTCTCCAGCTTAAAAACTCTCTTGCTTTCTCCAATGCTTTTCCGGTTTCTTCCCGGACTTCAGATAAATATTCTCTGGTTTCTTCTAAATCTTCTTCAGTATCTTCCAGGTGCTCAACTGCACTTTCATAATCCTGCTCTTTCTGCGCCACATTATCCGCTGCAGGCGGTATTAATTCTGTATCTAACTCATCTAGCCGGGCCTGTGCATGCTCAAGGCGAACCTGCCAGTAGTCAATATCTTCCTGTTGCCCGTTATTTAAAGCATCTTCATACTGGCCTTCTATCCAGGCAACAGACCATTCCTGAGAGCCATCTGCATTCAAAGTATCTGATTCGCTGTTTAACGACTCCAGCTGCGCTTGTGCCTGCGCCAGTTCACTCTGGTAGAATACTGTTCCTTGCTCAGCGTTGTTTAACTTAGATTCAAGGTATTCTACGCCTGCTTCGGCATCAAAAAGCTGTTCGCCTGCAGCCTGAAGCTGAGTTTCTGCCCAGGTATTGTTCATCTGTTTCGGGTTTTCATACCAGTTATCAGCTTCGGAGAGAACCTCCCTTCTCTGCCGCCATATTTGGAGGCTGTTTTGAGCATCTACTAAATCCAGGTTAACATCTAAAGATATATCTTTCATCTCCAGGCGCTTTAGATAAACAGCGGAATCGGTTATCTCTTGCTGGATTTGGCTCATCTGCAGGCTATTAGCAGTTAATAGTTCATCATAATAATCTACTAGGCCTTCGTTCTCTTCATCTTCCCAATAGCCTTTTTGGGCTTCCAGCTCTTCCCTTGTTTGTTGAACCTGGGCTAAATTATCTTTTAAGCTGTTGATTCCTTCTTCTGCATCTTCTACCTCCTGCTGGTAATTAACCCGGGCCTGCTCTAATCTTTCCTGCCTTTCAGCTATATTCTCATTAATCCAATCAACCCTTTCTTTGTACCACTGTTGGTACTGGGCAATAATATATTCCATATACATTTTATTATCTAAATCAATCCTTACCTTCTCCTGAGCTTGAGGCAACTTTCTATAAACTTTATTTAACCACTCATAAACAGCTCGGCGGTATTTATACTCCTGTGATTCTCTAGCTAACCTGTGCAAGGATTTAAAGTAGGCTTCTAAATCATCATAAACCTGCGGAGCTTGGTTAATCTGAGCTTCATTATTATTCTCTGCATTATCAGCAATATCTGAAATACTCCTTTCTATTGGCTCATCAGATTGGATACCGCTTGCAGGAGGATTGCTTATAGCTTTTAGTTTACCTTTATGTTCGCCTTCATTCTGCTCTTCATAACCATGAATTTCTTCCTCATCTAAACCATCTGGATTAACTCTCATATCTGCAAACTCAATTATTGCCGGGATAACCACTCTTGTTCCATCTTCTCTTTCAAAAACCTGTATGTATTCAGGCGCCCAAAGTTTATTGACCAGAGGCCCTAACTCTACCCTCTCATAATCTTCTATACCGAAATCAACTGTTACCTCTTCTCCGGAAGTTATGTGGCCAGCTTCCCTTAGTTGTTCGACATCTTCCCTGCTTAAGAAGTAAGTAGTCTGGCCATCCTTTTTAAATGTCCGGGCAATAGCATATGGAACATCTACGCCTATTTCCTCAACAAATACAAACGGCGTGCCTTTTCCAAATAATCCCTCAGCCGGCAAGCTGTATCCGCTGTCTCTGGCAATATCTCCTGTAGCAATTTGGGCAGATTCGCTTAAATTCAATTCAATGATTCTTTTGTGTGTTTTATTATCTAAACCTGTATATTCAAAAGTATATTCATATTCTGTTTCTTTTGGCAGCTCTTCTAAAGAAGCTGGTATCTGGTCAACCATCCAAACCCCTCTGCCGTTTCTGACAATGTATCTACTCTGCTGGCCTAACTGGCCTTGGCTCATATAGTATTGAAGTAAAACCATCTTTAATGAAGAGCCTACAACCTCTCCTGTATAAGGATTAACTCTGGCCCTTATCCCTTCTTCTCTAATTAAATTGCCTTCTTGGTCAAAAGTAAAAGAACCATCTATTCTTATTGGCATCTTGGCTTCTACTGTAGGAGGGACTTGGCTAAAATGCCTAAATGACCTTACCTCTCTGCCGAAACGGTCAGCGGCAAACCCATAACCTCCTATCATGCCTTCAAACATCTGGTTTAAATTAGCAAAATCTTTTACCCCGGAAATCCTCATAAATCTACGCGGGTAATCAACTTCTGCCTGATCATCTTCCCAAGGCCACTGGCCGGTATAGCGCAAGTAACCCTCGGTTTCAAAATCAATCTCCTGGCCATCTACGATTTTACCCATATCTTCACTGCGGTAAAACATTGGCGCCTTAGATACAATTTCCCATTCGTGAGTTTCGGTATTATGCTTATAGATAATCTGAAGGTGATTGGTTAGATTGGCTTCTATCCAGTATTCGGTATTTTCTTCTGTACCTAACACCGCTCTCCGGTAAGCTTCCATCTGAGCCTTGGAAGGAATATGTATGGCAGAAAAATCCTTGAATTGAGACTCCTGCTTCAATAAAGAAACTAATATTTTATTAATACATTCACCTAAATTGTCGACATTATAGAACCTTCTTGAATCTTCCAGCTTGAATCCATTTTCTCCATCTTCATTAACTACTGTGGGAAAGTATTTATATCTGCCATGGGAAACATTTATAAGATCTGCGCTATCTCCTAACACAGAAAGATTAAATTCTGGTAAAATAATGCCGGGTTTAAACAAGCGTACTTCACTGTCAACTAACCCTATATCAACCCCCACATTAACAAGGCCGACATCTTCCCCTAAAACACCTATCTTTGCAACTTCCCAAAAATTTACTTTAAATAAATTTCCTCCTTCAGCATTTCCTAAACCAAAAAATTCAAATTCAAACCTGCGCTCCTCAGATTCTCTGTAAGGCACAATCCATCCGCCAATCTCTTGTAATTTCTTATATCGGGGCATATGAACAATTGTAAAGAAATCATCATATAAAGCTAAGCTGGCTAAAGCTATATTTGTGCCCCCGGTAATTTGGCCGTCGGCAAATCCATAAATAATATTAATTGCATCAACCAAAGGAGCAAGCTCTCCCCCTAACTGCAGGCCGACATTAACATCACCTATCTTGCCAAAGCTGACTAAACTGTTAGCAAAATTCTGCTCAAAAGCTAAGTATAAAGACAGCAATTCTGTTTTGTCTTTTATTTCTTCATTCTTTAATATTTCTAAATAAGTCTGCCTTAGCTGGATAAAGTTATCGTAGATAACATCCAACTGAGCACAGGTATAACTTAAGTCTCTAAAATACCTGGAATCTTCATCCAGCCTTTTACCTTCTTCTTTAAGCTTCTCTTCGGTATAAGGCAGAAGTGCTTGTTTTACCTTTTCGTTTTCACCTTCTTTTAGCCACTGCCTGATATCTTCCCTATCAATTCCATTTTCACTACTTTCCGGAATTTCTATAACTGTTCTATCTTGCAGGTGAGCCTCTGCTATCTTTACATCTCTTTCTAATTCCTCCTGGGATAATTTATCCTCCTGCTGTCTAATCAGAACTTCTGCTTTAGCTTTAGTAGATTGACGGAAATGTTCAAGCCTTCCCTGCAGTGATTCCCATCTCAACCTTTCTGCCTTAGCTTGTTGAGTCGGCTGTTTTCTTAGTTGTTCAATTCTTCCTTCTATAATATTGTTGATATCTCCAAAAACTATCTCCAATGCCTCATCAATCTTTTCTTCTGCTTTACTTAATTCTTCTCTTCCTCCGTTTTCTTTGATATAAGGCTCAACAAAATTATCAGCAAAATTCCGCTGTAATTGCTGCAAATTATTCAACTCTCTTGCCGCTTCTCTGGCAAGTTTTAAAGCTTCTCCTACCCTTTCCGGCCGGCTGCCTGCTTGTTGTTGAAGTTGATAAGATTGCTGGCCTAATCTTACTATCTCATTTAATTTCAAAGAATAGGCGGCAGAAAACCATTGCGCTGCCATGCCTTGAGCCCATCTTGCCTGTAAATAATTTCCTTGTTCAAAGTTTTCCTGAGCTAGCTGGACCATCTCTAGGTAATTATCATAAGAACTATCAAAAGCTTCCTCTAAAGTACCTTCAATCTGAGTTATTCTACCTTCTTGGCTTTCAAGCTCTTTTTCTAATCTGCTTCTTTTCTTAATTAATCGGCCTCTTTCTTCTCCAGATAATTCTTCTTGTCTTAATGCTCTGTTAACTTCTTTTAAATCAGCTTCAATAGCCCTTTTCTTTGCTTGTGCCTGATTATAGGAATCTATATAAAATCTGATAAAGTTATTAACAAATTCAGCCCTTAAACCCTGCTTTTCTAACTGAGCTTTTCTCTCCTGTAATTGCTTTTGCTCTGCCTTAAATGCTTCTCGGGTTTCTTCTGTTAAATCTTCTCTTGTTAGCTGTTGTTCAACTTTTCTTAATTCTTCCTCAACCCTTTTTATTTTTTCTACTGGACCTTTCAATTGGACATTTAATTTATGCAATTTCTGCTGAAGGCCAGTTACTTGCTTCTGCAACTTCCCTATTTCTGCCTGTGCTTCGTTTCCTTGAGCTTCTTCTAATTGCTCTCTTGCCTGGGTCAATTGTTGTTCTGTTTCTGCTATTTCATTTATTAAAAGTGCATAGCTGGCAGTAAACCATTCCCCAGACTCTTTTTGTGCCTGCATAACTTCAGTAAACTCATCTTGGTTAAATAACCTCTGAAAATGCTGAACTGACTTCATAAATTCATCATGTGCTTGCTGATAATCATCGGTAATAATGAAGGTTTGGAAATGGGAATCTAGATGTTTCGATCCAGTTGATTCTATATGGGAATTTTCGGGCCAAATTTCATGTAAAGTTTCTTGTCCGGTTTTAGTTACTTCAACTAAATAAAACCTACCATCTATTTTTATCTTAAATTTTCCATTTTCTTTAATATGTCTTGGGGTAATTTGCTTCATTTTCTCTTTAGTAAGCAAAGGAGTAAAAAGAAATCCGTTGCTAGGTTTCTGGGCTATAGCTAAAATCGGTTTAGCAGAATTAGGTATGTCTCCTACTTCAACTGGTTTAGCTCCGTTGGTTTGAGCAAAAACTATTCCCCGTCTGTCTTTCCAATAACAAGTATCTGTATCGTATTCATAAGAAAAACCAACTCCAATTAAAGCAGCAAGCTTTCTTTCTAACATATAGATAGGTGTACCTAAAGCTATGTATTCAGCACCATTTAATTCCTTGGGAGTATAGATTGTACCCACAAAAGAATCAGGCCTAGGTATTCCCATTATCTGCCTGTTGCCTTCCCAAAAGGTTCTTATCTTAAAGCCAAATTCTTCTATTAATTCTCTCTCAGTCAAAAACTTAACTACATTATGAGGAAATGAAACCTCAAAACGGCCTTTACTTAACCTGGTTAAAACTTCTCTTCCCTTTAAATTAAACTCAAAAGGTACGCCTTTAATTTCATACCTGCAAAGAAGTTCTCCGGTTACAGGATGTTTTTTATATGTAGGCTCTTTTGTTTCCGGATCTATTTTAAAATTACGTAATTGGTCCCTCTCTCTTATAGGAATAATTTGTAATTCTCCTTCTTTTACTATATGCCTTAATTCTTCCTCCGTTAGAATAACTGCACCTTTTTTAGACCGAACTACTCCTACACCTGTAATTATTCCTTTTTCTTCAAACTCCAAAGCTGGTTTACCTAGCCTTACTTTAGCTGGATAAATTGGTTTCTCAAATTTTTCAGGATTGCTGACAATGTATTCCCTGGGCAAGATAAGAGTTCTACCTCTTATATCAGATATCTTAACTTCATAAACAACTCCATCTTTATCTGTAACTTTAACAAAATATCCTTCTTTTATCTTAAATATAATTCCTTCTATATCAAGCTCTTTAGGAGTTAGTGTATATACCGGTTTAGCGTTTGCAACATCTACTTTATTTAAAACAACTGGCAGTTTTGCATCTAAGTAATATAATAGCCCCCAATTATCTTGTAACTTAGCTATATATTTCCAATATAGTGGCCCAGGAATAAATTCCCTACCCTTCATATCTACTAGCTTTCTAAAAGTAATGCTGTCAGGAGTTTTGATTACTCGTGGCAAGCGTCTAGTCATTGAAGAGATTTTATCCTCAAAGTCTTTTTTGTGAGCAACTGGCACAATAAGACATTGCCCTACATGAATCTTACTACCATCTTTAAGGTTATTGGCTTGGATAACTTTTCTTTGGAAATCACTCCATTTAATTCCTTTACCTTTATATTCATTTAGCCATATACTCCATAAACTATCGCCTTGATTTACAGTATAAGTTGTAGTATTTTTTCTATCTTCTCCCGCAAAACTTCTATTTACCTGGCTATCTTGCAAGCTAAGGAAGGATTGAACTTGCTGGGAGGTTAAAGATTCATCTACAGTAGCTTTATCTACTGTTCTTTGAGTTTCTGGTTTCTCATATTGCCTTGCTGCTTCCAATGCTTCTTCAGGATTAATTTGTCCGGCGCCAAGTAAACCTCTTCTAAAGGCATCATCTTCTTCTATTGGATTAGCCGTTTCTCTCATAATCCTTACTGCCTCTTGCGCTGATAATTCTGAATTAACTTGTAACATCTGAGTAATAAGGCTTGCTACGTAAGGAGCTGCGACTGAAGTGCCTTCTGCTTTTACATAATATCCGTTAAATACGCCTTGGATATAACCTGGTGCTGAAACATCTACATATCTTCCGTAGTTAGAATATCCTGCTCTTCTGCCATCTCTACCTAATGCAGCAACTGCTACTACCTTATCAAATGCAGCCGGATAAGTTAATGCTTCTCTATTTTCATTTCCAACTGAAGCTACTACTATTATTCCTTTTTCATATAATTCTCTAATTACTGCCTGTTGTAATGGATCAGCTACGTCATTGCCGGCGCTAAAGTTTACAACACCGGCTCTTACTTCCGGATGCTGCCTTACATACAATAATGCTCTTAAGAGGCCTTGTGATACTTTATAGTCGAATTTCTGATCATTTTCTTCTACTCGAATAGAAACAATTCCGGTATCAGGAGAATTATTTCTAAATACCCTTGCTACTAAGCTTCCGTGGGTTAAATCTTCTTCCAAGTCACCTGTAACTTGCCCTTCAATAAAATCTGTATTAACTCCGGAATTAAACACAAAAGCGGCTATTCTCTGCTTTTCAACCTGCGATGTTTCTTCGGATAAAGATATAAGTTGCCTTATAACAGGTAATGCAGCTTCTATAGTTTTCTTTGTATATGGGCTCGAATTTAAGGTAAGGACTTTTTGCCAGTCGACAACAGCTTTCTCTAATTCATCTTGAGCAAAATAACTAATACCTCTCAAATAATAACTATAAGCATAATCAGGCAAATCATTAATAGCTTCAGTAAGCAATACTGTTGCTTTTTGATAATTCCCTTCTGCAATTTCTGTAACTGCAAATTGCAAGGAACCTTGAATAGTTTGAGGTATATCTCGTAAAGATTTATGGGCTTTCTTTTCTTCTCCTTTTCTGTTCTGCTCAATTTTCTCATCAACTTTTTCTTCGTCAGTTAGCTGCTTAGGCTGTGTTACAGGCTCTTCTTGAATTTCTAAAGACAACTCTCTTTGCTCTTTCTCTAATCCTCTGACTTTAGCTTTGCCTTGGCTGATTTTTTCTCTTAACTGCTTAATGCTTTCATCTAAAGCAGCTGCTTCATCACTGTTTTTACCTTCATCTGCTTGATGTTGAAAAACAGAATTATCTAATACAAAAGGGTTAAATCCTTCTTCAGCAAACACATACCAGGCTGTGGCGGCAAGGGAAGGATAAGTAGAAGCAGTCCAGCCGTGTGTGGTATTGATAATAGATGTAGCGTAAGGGATACCTCCGTTTTCTTTCATTTTTTGAAGTTGTTCTAAATAAAAATCTGCCTTTTCATTATCTCCTAATAAACGGTAAGCTAAAGCAGCTTGTGCGGTCCATTCTCCGGATATGGCCCTGTCTTTATTGGTAAAATCAAAACCTTCTCTGTCATCAATTTCAGCCTTAGCGTTATCTTCTAAGTATTTCATTAAACCTTTAGGGTTAATTCCTTCAATTCCTCTGGCTGCTGCCCAAGTATGAGTATCGGTAGCAAAATTATAATCATTTTGGCCGCGGAGAAATCTACCAGCTCTTTTATCATAAGCACTATTTAATAACCAATTATTTACTTCTTTTTCTGCCTTTAGGTATTTATCTTTGCCGGTAAGCTCATGCATCATTTCAAAATAAGCTGAAGCATCAATGTTGTGCTCGGTAGATGCCCAGCTAAACCCTCTTCCGCCCAGTATCCGGCCATCTGATTGTTGCAAGCCAATCGCAAAATCAGCATATCTTTCCATAACCGGCAAATACTGCCTATCACCGGTGATATTGGTATAATGAGCCATAGCCATACCAAGCCATAATACTTCACCGCTTCGAATATTTCTTTCTTCAACTGCTCCGGTAGCCGCATCATAAGCAGTATAAGGTATACCTTTATTTTTAAAGAAATCAAATATCCGGCGGGCAATTTCTGGTTGGTTATTATATGTAGCAATTATTGCTACCAATGCTTGATCATAAGTATTAGCAAAATTAGTTAAATCAACACGTTCTGCGTTAAGAAAAGAGTCATCGGTTACCTCATAGCTAGCAAATAAACCAGATTTATCTTTCTGGCCGAAAATCCATTGCAAGATAGTTGCTTCTTCAGAAGTTAAACTATTTCTTTCCTGGATTAACTTTCTTAAATTTTCTCTTTTCTCTTCTAATCCCTGCCTTTCTTCCTCTAGCTTTTCATTAACCTGATCTAATTGTTGTTCTAACTCGGCTGAATTCTCTCTATCTTTTCCCTCCGGCGGGCCGTTATTTCTCACAACCTCTACCGGTTGATTTTTTTCTATTCTATCGGTCGCGTTTTCTATATCTTCTTCTGTTTCAACAATTTTATCTTTTTCTGAATCGCCGGCGGCATCTGCATCCGGTACAGAAGGAGCCTGAACTACTTTTTCTGCAGAAGCAGCTTCTTCAGATTGAGGCTGCGGCGTTTCTTTTGGCTCTTGGGATTGGCCAAGTGCGCCTTTTAGCGCGGTATAATTCTCCTCTGCCTGGTCAAACGCCTTCTGCCGTAATTCCTTTTGCTCTTCCCAGCCTCTTAGCTGTTCTGCAAAGGTTTCCCGCGCAGCAGCCAATCCTCGTTGCTGCTCTTCTCTGGAATCCTGTGCCTGCTGAAGCCTGCTTTCTACGCTTATCACTTGCTCTTCTGCCTGTTTACGCCTCTCTTCTCTGTCAGCAAGCCTTCCTGCGCCGGGCTGATTTAATAATTCTTTTATCTCTTCAGCAAGCCTTAAGTTTTCAGTTTCTATCGCAATTACTTCATCTATTTCTTCTAAATGAGCTTGCAATTGTTCTAACTCTTTCTCGCCTGCTTCCGCGCTCTCCTCCAACTCTATTGAAGCCTCATACAACGCCTTTTGGGCCCTAAGGCGCTGGTTATCGGCCTCGGCTAACTGCCGCCTTGAAATTTCAGCTTCCGGCTCTTCTTGTCCAGCCGCTTGGGGACGTTCAACTGCGGGAGTTGAACCCTCGTTCTTTTCTAAAATCTGGCTAATCCGCTCCCGGGCTACCCGCACCCGCGGATCCTGTAACTTATCCTGCGAAATACCCAACAGCTCCGCGGTTACCGCGGTTGACTCGATCTGCTGAGTAACCTGTTCCTGCGCCATCGCTACCCCGGTTACTGCCCCTGTACCTAAAATAGCTCCCGTAACCATGCTCCCTTTCTTGGAATTAAACGCCATTGTAACTAATACCCCAGCCACCGCTAATCCGGCAATAACCAGGGCCGTAGGCGTAACTCCAGTAACCAGGCTAACCGCGAAAGCCGGCTTCGTCATAATCGAATACACAAATACCACACCCCCAAAAGCAATACTCGCCGGGATGATATTCAGAAGAATAGTACGCACACCTATCTCAGCGCCGTTTTTGACTATATCGCCTAATCCCATCCGGAAATTTTCCTTCAATTCCGCGCCATTACCAGCAGCCTGGGCTTTAACTAAAGCCCGCGCCCGGCTTACGCCGTAGATAATCCGGGCCATACTCACTATACATATGGGTAATAATACTAATACTGTCATCTGGATCGCCGGCCAGATCGCTCCATAAACTGCTCCCGGAACAATCAAGTTCTGCTCCGCCAAAATAGATAACCACATCGCTACCGCTCCGCTGCCCAGGATACCCGCAAAAGCTACTCCCCGTTCAATATTCACCGCCTTGCCTCTGACTACTGTATCCTGCCGCATACCCGGATGGATATATTTATTATCAATATAACCAGTCAATTTATACGCCAGATATGCACTGAATCCGCCGCCCACCACTACCAGCCCCAGAAAATGAGTCATCCCGATCAGCCCGGGGAAGATCCCTAAACTTTCCAATCCAAAGATAACCCCTAAATATAAAGCTGTAGATACAGCAAAATGATACAGGTAACTGGTGAAAATACTCACCGGCTGAGCCATCCGGTTCTCCCGCCTGTAGGCCTTTAACCCCGAATCAGCCAGGGTAATAACGGCTAAGACCAAACCGGTCAAAGCGATAAACGCCGCTGACCCTAATATCAACACACTGCTCCCGGTAAAGATAAACCCCGCCAGCAAGAATAAAGCGCTCCCAGTGCTAATATGCGCAATTATCGGGTAAACCTTCTTGTAAATACCCCGGGCAAACCCGCTTCGGCCGGTACCCTTATTCTGGACACCGAAGGCAGCGTCATTCAGAAGATACTGGCTGTTATCCTTGGCTAACGCCGGGAGGATAAATTGCCGGTTGATATAGAGCGTGGTGATTACTGCGGCTACTATCCCCACGACTAATATTCCGCTATTTCCCGCGCCTAATTGAGCAACTATCTCGATGTTAGCCTTGATAACCGGCGAAGCATTACTTGCAGGCTCGTTAAACGATATCAGCCGGTATAACCCAAAACTCAACCAGTATAATTTATAGACCACAAACGCAATGATCACCCCGACGGCAATCGCGCCAACCCGGCCTTTAATAAAAACTATAGTCCGCTTGTACCAAGGCTGTTCTAATCCTAATTCTTCAATATCAGCGCCTAACTTATCCGCTATATGTAGGAACAGCGTACCTTCGGTCTTTTGGGTGAACTCCGCGGCATACCGGTCAACTTCCGCCATATACTGGGAATCTACCGGATACTGCATATAACCTTGATAATCCTTATATGTAGCGCCGAAGCGGTTCATTAACTGATACCGCGCCTGGTTACAATTGGTGATAAACTCTTCCCAAAAACTCTTTAACAACCCTAACCCGGCCTTGCGAAAATCTTCAACCTCCGCCGTACTTAAATTCCGGCCCAGCATCTGCGCACAAGCCAGGACAAAACTGTTATCCTCGATCTCCCGCTTCTTGCGGCAGCGTAACTGCCAGGCCGCAGAAGCGCGGGCCTCAACCGTCATCATCCGCTCAGTCTGCTGTAAACGCGTATCTTTTATTATCCGGCGTAACCGCGCAATAACAGCGGCTACCTGGCTTTGAGCGTTGTCATTACCCTTTGCCGCCTTTAATAATATCCCCCGGGCCGCAGGGATATATTTTTGAGCGTAAAGCCGGACTACCCGGTCTTGGAGTGAACCAAAAGCTATAAACCGTCCCCTCTCTCCGGGTCTTCTGGCCGCACGCCGCATCAACTGTTCTTCTCGCTTGCCGGATTCTAATAACCCGAAAGCAATAACATTCAATACCGGCTTATCCAACGCATCCTGTAATAGTTTGATATCCACACCCGTATCACCCCGGGCAGTGGTAAGTGTCACCTCTCCCGGTAAACCGGCTTTCTTTAAAATAGCCTCCCGTTCAGCAGCTGTTGTACGCGCGTCTAATTTCTGGATATTGCTCCGGATATCCGCCTCAGATAACGCCGCTCTTACGGCTTCTAATTCCTGAATATCTCCCACACGGATTAAAACCGGCTCTTTGTCCAGCTTTTGTACCGCAGCTACTAATCCGGCGTAATCCGGTGTAACGGACATCCAGATAAAACTGTCGATATCGATATCTGGTTCTTCAGCTTCCGCAACGCATTTAGTAGTCATCCCCAGAGTACGGGCTCGCTCTATATCTAAAGTCCCGCTCACTGCCGAATACCCCACTATTACATTCCGGTCCTCTAAGAATCCCATCAACAGGATAGATGCCGCGGTCTTGCCGTCCACTAGCGGCTGGTACCCGTGTTTTGCCCGTAACGCCTGGTGTAACCCGTATGCGTAGGTCTCCTTACCTTCTTCGCCGCTGTCTGACTTAATATTGGCTATCTCATATCCAGTAGTAGCATCGGGGTGATGGAGATAATCCCGGCCTTCAATATAGGTAAACCAAGCAGTTAATGCGGTATCCACAAAATCCTGCCAGTTGGCCTGCTGCTTTAAAACCCGGCTCAAACCTAACTGATGCCTGACCCATATCCTTCCTAACAAGTTCAGTCGGACGCTCCGAGATGATTCGTCTACCCGGTAGTACCAGCTCTTTAATGCTCCGCCGGTCTTAGTGTGTAACTGCCGGGCAATGAGATTAGCTTCATCGGCGGCTTCGGAATACTGCTCAGCTTGATTACCGATAACAAACGGGTTGCTCAACCGGTCGCCGAGCAGAGTCAAATGAGCTTCGTCAAAGAAGACCCACCATCTACGGTTCAATAATGCTTTACCCTGAGCTTCTGCGAATAAGTGTTCGCCTAAATAGTTGTGTACACTATCCTCTACTATGCTGTAGACTAGATGACATTCCTTGTAAACCTGGTTTGCCGCAACTTCCCGATAAGTACCGTCGGCATTATAAATCCGGCCGTAATGGTTGGCATTATCAACCCAGCCTAGCTTGAAGTAAGGGTCAACCTGGCCCATTAACTTCGCTATCCCGTGCTCCTCAAAAGCATCTTCGACTAAGCCAAAAGCAGAAGTAAATATTAAAGAAGGAATACCTGTTGTTCTATATTTAATTAAAGCTGCTAAAGCCAATAGCTGAGTTTTACCTTTACTGCAAGCTAGTTCTGATGCTATCTTTGGATTTTGTATCTGACTAGCTACTAAAGTTTGGTCAGCGAAAACATCTTTTGAAAAATTGCTTCCTATGTGTTCTTGGAGCCCCACTTCGAATCGAGCAATTTCAGCCTGAACCATTATTGCTTTCTCTTCAGTAGGATATGATTCATGAATTTTGACTTGATTAATTACGAATTTAATTTCTCCTAAAGAGTAGCCCGCATTTTTAAGAATTTGCTCTATTTCATTTTCAGTAAGATTCCAAATAACTTCGCCATCTTTTTTACGCTGGGCGACTCTAGGTGAACCATTAATCTTTCCTTCTAAAACTCTCAGAGCCTCGGCTAATTTTCTAAAATACGCTACCACCATCGACTCATCCTTATATCTTTCTACCGCCTTAAACATACCTTGTGAGGTAATATCATGCCCTTCTCCTTCTCCAGAATGCTTCTTATCCGGAAAATGGCCACTGTCCCCATTTTCTCGAAAGGCAGACAAGCCGGGATAGGAAAGAAAATAACGTTTGACAAAGCTAAGAAGATTACTAAAATGATATCTGAATATGCTTAAAATATTATCTAACTTTTTCCTTGATGGAGGTAAAATTATTTTCGGTTCGTTAGTCATAGGGATATTTTCTTCCAGACTAACAGGAGAGTTTCCTCTATATACTTTTATCGGCGGCATTAGCCTTACTATTTTGTTCTTAACAATTTCGATAATCTTCGATAAGAAAAAGGCGGAATTATGACTCTTATCCACTTTTATATCGCTGCGGGGGCGCTCGCTGTAATAATCTGTGCCTGGGTAATCCTCGCCATTAGGAGAAAATAAATGGAATACTTGGTCCTGGCGGCTATAATAATTATTGGTTTCATCCTGGCTTTTATCATTTTTAAAAAATGAAAATGGGGACAGACACCTACTGGCTGCTATGCTTGCTTCAGAATTCTTTATTAAATTTTCTATATCTGTGCGAACAATTCTTATTTTAATCTTAACTGCCTTAATTATTCTAGCTGTGACTGTCTGTCCGCCACGCAAGAATGAGAGGAGTGAATAATATGTTTTTGGAAGCTGCGATAGTTCTCGGAATATTAGCGTTAATCGGACTAATTCTCTTTGGAATTGACCGCTGGCGGTTAAGACATCAGCACGAGCACCATTAAACCCATCTGATAACTGAGTTAATCCAAAAGAAAATGGGGACAGGTACCTATTTTCTCCGGCTTCTTTATATTTAATTTCCTCTCTATAAGCTTGATGTTCGCCGGCTCCTTCCCGGTGAGCTTGTTCGTGGATACCGATGGCCCTTTGGTATTTGTCAGATAAGTTTCTAAAGGCAAGGTTATAATAGGCAGGTGTGGCAATTGGCTTGATTAAAGCCAAAGGCGGGCCTCTTAATATGCCGTATTCCTTTATAAATGATCTAAAGATATCTACTCCCTGGCGGCGTAAGAAGCTGCTTCCTAAGATTACTCCATAGAATAATGAGCCTAAGGCAGAGGCGTGTTGAGGTTCTTCCGCGCCGCCAGCCTTTATCCGCTCAAATGTTGCCTGTTTATTCTCAGCCTGATTCAGGTTATAATGCCAAGCGGCTTTTCCGGAATGAACAGAGATTTGAGCTATATTCCTCAGTTGAGATTCATTAAGCGGGAATTCTGCTATGGGTATCCTGACCCTGCCGTCTTCGGCAATAATATAAGGCTTAGTATTTAATCCTGTGATTTGGTCTGGGCTTACACCTTCAGGAAGCAGGCGAATATAGAATTTAGTCCCTGCCTGGCCTTGAGGAAATGTTACATAGAGATATTCATCCTTTGATAAATCAAATCTTCCTTCTGCCCAGGCAGAGAATGCCCCATAACCCTGCCAAGTTCCGCTTGTTCCTTCTGTGATTATTCTTGTAGCTGCAGGCTCTGGAACAGCCGGCTCAGGGGCAGATTGAGGTTCTTCTTCTACAAAAGGAGCGGAAATTGTGGATGCAACTTCCAATTTCTCTCCCAAGACAAAGGGATTATAACCTAAATCCACAAGGCCTACCCAAGCGGTGGAAGCACGGCTTAAGACATCCGGCTCATGCGCCCACCAACCAAAAGGTATGAACTTTCTCTTTAAGGAGTAGGGGTAAGCGGCCTGGTTGCCAAAATCCTGCCTTAATGTTTCAACCCCCGCTCGCATAGTGCGGGCATCAGCCGCGGCCTCCTTTGCCCAGTCAGGAGAAGCTTCTTGATAATAATCAGCCAGGAGCCGGGTAACCAGAATTGCCCCGGCTGTCCATTCTACGGATAACTGATCATCTTCCCGGCTAAAACCTACACCTAACAATCTATTCCCCTGGTAGTAGCCGGATAATTCCTTGGTCTTCTGCCACATCCGGTAAGCTGCTCCCCGGCCAAACCAGGAGTCTATTTTCTCCGGCCCTAAAGCAGCGATTGCCCAGGTCTGACAGTCAACGGCAAAGTGTTTTGTATTGGGAATCCACCTGCCATTAGTGTAATGCATACCTTGATAGAAGATATTGTTCTGTTCATCCCAGGCAGATTTAAAATAACGCTCAATGCCTTGCATTGCCTGCTTATATTCAGGCTTGCCGGTTATCTGATGGAGCATCCTGAAAGCCGAATACCAGGAGATGTTGTTTTCAGTAGATATTTCATTGTAATAGAAGTCTGTGCCCTGCTCATGCCAGGTACCTATAGGCGCCATACGGATACCGCCGTTATCTGCCTGCAGCAATATGGCGGCGCGGGCTATTTCTCCGGATAAGTTAAGTTCTAAGCTATTTGCCGGAGCAAGATAGCTTTGCGTCTGAAGATTGAAATATTTAGCATGATAAAGCTGCATGGCCTGCATTGTCACCCAGGCATTCTCTCCGGCAACGGGCTTCCAGTCCTCCCAATGAATTGTCGGCCAGGTGGGGAACCCTTCAAAGTAGGTCTTTCCGTCTAAGGGGTCAGCGGTATTGTATTTGCCGTGGGCATTGACAATTCTAAAGATGAAACCCCTTTTGCCTCTATCGCCAAGTGAAGCAGATACCGCTTGAGGATTGTTTGTATCATAAATAAACGGCTGCTCATCAGTTCCGGCATAACCGGCGCGAATACTGCGTAGTTGGCCTAAAGAGCCCCGCCAGTAAACCTCCAGGGATAAAGCGGCTAATTTTAAGTTTTCCTCTCCGCCGGCAGCGGCAAGCAGAATTGCCCCGGCTGCGCCGTCATAGATAACCAGGCCTTCTTCGACAATTATTCGTTCGATAATCCCTTCTACCGTCTGAGCTCCACCTATGCGGCTGTAGGCTTGTTTGCGCTTATCTTCAGGTATCTGGAAACTTAAGGGCAAACCTGTTGATTCAGCCGCATTACTCTTTATCCAGTTGAGGATAGCCAGAATATCTCTTTCGTCTTCGACAACAACAATCTTTTCTCTAGACGGAGCCGGCTCTTCTATCGAAAGAGTTGAATTCGGCTTTTCCGGTTCCTCTTTAGAGCCACAGCTTAGGGCCGGAGCAAAAACAAGCCCCGCTGCTAAGATGAAAGTAACAGTTTTACCCAACAGATTTCTAGAAAATAGGGACAAAAATAGGGACAGACACCTATTTTCTATAGCTCCAGTTTCTTTTGCATTTCTTACTTCCCTCTCATATGCCTGATATTCACCAGCCCCTTCCCGGTGAGCTTGTTCGTGGACTTCGATAGCTTGCTGATATTTGGAAGACAAGTTTCTAAAGGCAAAGTTATAATAGGCAGGGGTGGCAATCGGTTTGATTAAAGCCAAAGGCGGGCCTCTTAATATGCCGTATTCCTTTATAAATGATCTAAAGATATCTACTCCCTGGCGGCGTAAGAAGCTGCTTCCTAAGATTACTCCATAGAATAATGAGCCTAAGGCAGAGGCGTGTTGAGGTTCTTCCGCGCCGCCAGCCTTTATCCGCTCAAATGTTGCCTGTTTATTCTCAGCCTGATTCAGGTTATAATGCCAAGCGGCTTTTCCGGAATGAACAGAGATTTGAGCTATATTCCTCAGTTGAGATTCATTAAGCGGGAATTCTGCTATGGGTATCCTGACCCTGCCGTCTTCGGCAATAATATAAGGCTTAGTATTTAATCCTGTGATTTGGTCTGGGCTTACACCTTCAGGAAGCAGGCGAATATAGAATTTAGTCCCTGCCTGGCCTTGAGGAAATGTTACATAGAGATATTCATCCTTTGATAAATCAAATCTTCCTTCTGCCCAGGCAGAGAATGCCCCATAACCCTGCCAAGTTCCGCTTGTTCCTTCTGTGATTATTCTTGTAGCTGCAGGCTCTGGAACAGCCGGCTCAGGGGCAGATTGAGGTTCTTCTTCTACAAAAGGAGCGGAAATTGTGGATGCAACTTCCAATTTCTCTCCCAAGACAAAGGGATTATAACCTAAATCCACAAGGCCTACCCAAGCGGTGGAAGCACGGCTTAAGACATCCGGCTCATGCGCCCACCAACCAAAAGGTATGAACTTTCTCTTTAAGGAGTAGGGGTAAGCGGCCTGGTTGCCAAAATCCTGCCTTAATGTTTCAACCCCCGCTCGCATAGTGCGGGCATCAGCCGCGGCCTCCTTTGCCCAGTCAGGAGAAGCTTCTTGATAATAATCAGCCAGGAGCCGGGTAACCAGAATTGCCCCGGCTGTCCATTCTACGGATAACTGATCATCTTCCCGGCTAAAACCTACACCTAACAATCTATTCCCCTGGTAGTAGCCGGATAATTCCTTGGTCTTCTGCCACATCCGGTAAGCTGCTCCCCGGCCAAACCAGGAGTCTATTTTCTCCGGCCCTAAAGCAGCGATTGCCCAGGTCTGACAGTCAACGGCAAAGTGTTTTGTATTGGGAATCCACCTGCCATTAGTGTAATGCATACCTTGATAGAAGATATTGTTCTGTTCATCCCAGGCAGATTTAAAATAACGCTCAATGCCTTGCATTGCCTGCTTATATTCAGGCTTGCCGGTTATCTGATGGAGCATCCTGAAAGCCGAATACCAGGAGATGTTGTTTTCAGTAGATATTTCATTGTAATAGAAGTCTGTGCCCTGCTCATGCCAGGTACCTATAGGCGCCATACGGATACCGCCGTTATCTGCCTGCAGCAATATGGCGGCGCGGGCTATTTCTCCGGATAAGTTAAGTTCTAAGCTATTTGCCGGAGCAAGATAGCTTTGCGTCTGAAGATTGAAATATTTAGCATGATAAAGCTGCATGGCCTGCATTGTCACCCAGGCATTCTCTCCGGCAACGGGCTTCCAGTCCTCCCAATGAATTGTCGGCCAGGTGGGGAACCCTTCAAAGTAGGTCTTTCCGTCTAAGGGGTCAGCGGTATTGTATTTGCCGTGGGCATTGACAATTCTAAAGATGAAACCCCTTTTGCCTCTATCGCCAAGTGAAGCAGATACCGCTTGAGGATTGTTTGTATCATAAATAAACGGCTGCTCATCAGTTCCGGCATAACCGGCGCGAATACTGCGTAGTTGGCCTAAAGAGCCCCGCCAGTAAACCTCCAGGGATAAAGCGGCTAATTTTAAGTTTTCCTCTCCGCCGGCAGCGGCAAGCAGAATTGCCCCGGCTGCGCCGTCATAGATAACCAGGCCTTCTTCGACAATTATTCGTTCGATAATCCCTTCTACCGTCTGAGCTCCACCTATGCGGCTGTAGGCTTGTTTGCGCTTATCTTCAGGTATCTGGAAACTTAAGGGCAAACCTGTTGATTCAGCCGCATTACTCTTTATCCAGTTGAGGATAGCCAGAATATCTCTTTCGTCTTCGACAACAACAATCTTTTCTCTAGACGGAGCCGGCTCTTCTATCGAAAGAGTTGAATTCGGCTTTTCCGGTTCCTCTTTAGAGCCACAGCTTAGGGCCGGAGCAAAAACAAGCCCCGCTGCTAAGATGAAAGTAACAGTTTTACCCAACAGATTTCTAGAAAATAGGGACAAAAATAGGGACAGACACCTATTTTCTATAGCTCCAGTTTCTTTTGCATTTCTTACTTCCCTCTCATATGCCTGATATTCACCAGCCCCTTCCCGGTGAGCTTGTTCGTGGACTTCGATAGCTTGCTGATATTTGGAAGACAAGTTTCTAAAGGCAAAGTTATAATAGGCAGGGGTGGCAATTGGCTTGATTAAAGCCAAAGGCGGGCCTCTTAATATGCCGTATTCTTTAATAAATGCCCTGAAGATATCAATCCCCTGCTTAATTAGAAACAAACCGCCCCGGCCCAAGAAAAGAACTCCGTAACCAATTGAGCCTAAAGCTGAGGCCTTATGAGTTTCTGTATTATTCCGCCCTGCTTCTTTGGCTTTATACAGAGCTTTATCTGCGTTTTCATATAATTGAGCAGCGCTTTCATGATCAGGCTGATGCAAAGGATGATATACAGCTAAACCAAAACTAACTCCTATGCCCTCTATAACTGTATCTGTTTTTCCATCTTTTACTTTTGCTCTTTCTAAAACAACCTGTAATTTATTTACTACTACTTCTGCCCCTTCTCTTGAAGTCTCCGGCAAAATAATTGCAAACTCATCTCCGCCGAGCCTGAACACTTTATCAATCCCTCTGATTTCCCGGCTTAAAACTTCGGCTACCTTCTGCAGGTATTTATCCCCGAACGGATGTCCGTAAGTATCATTTATTCCTTTAAAACTATCTAAATCTGCCAATACTAAAGTAAAAGTACCATCTTCTTCTCTTTCGGCCCTTTCTATTTCAGCCTGTAGGTATTGGTTAAAATAGCGGCGGCTAAATAAACCGGTTAAAGGATCTGTCCCTACTTCTTCCCTTAATCTGCGAATTTCATCTATTAATTCTTCTCTTGATTTATTTTCAAGAGCTAACCTCTTAACTATATTTAATTCTCCGCCGCCATTTATAACATCCAAAACATCGCCTTTGGCTGAATAATCTCTTATCCGCCTTATGGCATCAACAGCTAATTCCTGCATAGATTCATAATTTTCAGCGGTTACTTCCGAAGTAGGTAAGCCTTGGCGCAAGAAATTTATAGCATCAATCCAGCCGCTCCACTCATCAAACTGCTTTTCGGCGGTAGCTCTTGCCCGCAAAAGGTTAACTCCCGGCTGGACAACAATAAGATTTTGATGAGGTATGTCTTGCGGGTTTTCTTCAATTTTGGCTAAAATGCCTTTTATATTTTCAGGGGTATTGTTTGAACTTTCTTCTAAAGTTATCTGGTTTTCTTTTAATTTTAGCCCTACCGCTTGCATAAAGGCCTTAATGGCCCTTGCTTCAGAGATAGTCCCTTTCTGTTTTTCTGCCTTAATATAATCCAGCTGCTTTTCTATAAGGCTTCTTTCTTCGCCATCAATACCCGCCCGCTTAAGAATCTCTTCTAACCTTTCAACTACACTATTTACTACTTTATTTATATTAACATTTTTGCCGTCGTGGCTGTATTGGCTTCTTCCGCCTGATATAATTAAGTGAGGAATTTTGTAAACAGGGATAAAATCTACAACCCATTCCATAAGTTGAGTAGAACTGCTGCCTAAGAAAACAACAGAGGTTTCGGACAGATCTTGAGGTAAAGAATCTGACTCTGACAGAATATTTATAATTTTCTGTAAGCCTTCCTCAAATAAAGGATACTCAAGGATTCGGGCGAGATTGTGAGAATTGGCGGGCTCTTGTTCAACTACTTCGTAGATATATATTCTTTCTAAGGAAACTTCATCAAGTAATTTGTCGCCTACATATAAAGTATCTCCGATAATAATCGCATCATCATAATCTTGAACCGATATAATAGTTTCTACCTGCGGAGGGCCTCTTATTAAGCCTTGGCTTTCGAGGAAGCCTAAGTAAGCTTCAGTGGCTTTTTGTACTTGCCTAAAAGAAGAATCAAGCCTGGGTAATTGCTCTGTTTCTCCGGCAGTTTGTTTGGATAAAACTTCCTGCCTTAGCTTTTCTCTACTTCTGTTACCTCTGTATCCGGCAGGGTTAGAACCGGAAGTATCAGGCCCATTGTCAGTTGATTGTTTTCCGCATTCAATAGTAATAGTATCACCAGATTCAAGTATTTTATCTCCGTTTCTTTCTAAGGAAATTTCTTCTTCATTTAACAATAATCTATAATTATAGGTATTTAAAGCAGCCCAGGCAGCCGGTAAATTCTTCAAGGTTGTAATTATTGTTTGGCCGGCAACAGCTGTATTCAACCAGTTTCTATCCCATTTCTTTTGGTTATCTTTTTTTACCTCAACCCGGACGCCGTCAAGATAGTTCTCTCTATCCCAATGCCCTTCTGGTAAACCAAGCTCATCAAAAAGCAATTCTTTCTGTGCCTCTTCTGTCTCCGGCCAAACTCCCATATTTAGTTCTTCCTGTTCAGCCTGAAAAGTTGTAGTTTCTGAAAGCGGGCCAAAAGAAATAACCTTTTTAATCCATTCGGTAGGAATAACATGTGGCATAAGTATGGGGGTCTCCTCTGGGTGAAACCTCATCGCATCTACCACTAATTGCCCGGCCGGAATCTCAATAACAAGCAGAACTTTTCCTCTTACTGCATCCTCGCCATTTTGGACTCGATTAAGCAGATAACTTAATGAAAGGGTAGTAGTAATAAAAGGGTCTCTTTCTTCGGCCCGGGCCAGGCCTATAATGCTAGCCGATTCTACGGCTCTTTTAAAACTGCCATATTTTTCTAGATAGCGGTTTAGAACTGCTTCAGAACGCTCAATCTTATCAGCAAATGTTTCTCCCTGTTTCCTGTTTCTTCCTCCTATGGCAGCATTGCTGATTAGGCCTCTTTCTTCTGCCGGCTGGTTATCTCTGAAAGGCTGCCAGTCGTAGGTTCCTGCTATCCATTGGATTACTCCGGTGCAAATTCTAAAAACAGTTATGGGCCGGGCAGTTCTAACCACCAGCCTCTTCACCTCTTCTGCTTCTGGTGTTCCTTCTTGGATATTTGTCCCTAAAAATTTATTTATCTCCTCTAAGGCAGCGGGAGTATAAGAGCTACTCTCTCCATCTCTGGTTTCCTCAGTTGTACCTTCTGGCCTTCCTCCAGCATAGACAGCAAGCCTGCCGTCAATGAGTACAGCCCTTATGGTAGGATTATCCTCTCTATAATAATCCCCATTCTTAGCATCATATGCCCAGCCTTCAGAAACAGTAAGGTCCGAATTAGAAGCAGCAATTGCTCCAACAACAATACCTAAAGCAATACCTAAAGAAAACGCATCAAAGCTAAATGTATCTAACAATTGAAAACTGGATTCACTGGCTTCTGCAGCTTGAGCATAAGCAGTTGAGCCGAATAAAAACCATCCGCCGATTACAACTAATATAGACTTTAAAAACTTATCAGGTATGTTACCGAATTTTTTAACAAACTGCTCTGGCCTGCCCTTGCCAGCAGAAGTGTTATAATAATCTTTCCAGTATTGAGCTATTTCTTCTAGCTTGCCGGGGATAGCTTTAGGTATCCTTTTATAATGCAAACGAGCCATTAAAGCAGCCAAGGTGTCATCGTCTTTTAGCTTCCCTGCTAAAGAGATATCTTTTGTTTTTACTTCACCATTTCGATTTTCTGCTTCAATTTTCTCTTTAAATTTAAATTCAGCTGCAGCATTTTCTAAATAAGCTTTTTTCTTTCTAAATATAAATATCCTTCTTTTCTCCCTGCTTTCATATAACCTATTTGCTTCTGCCTCTACCCTTCTACTAAATTTACTATAATCATCTCTTACTCTTTCGAGATTTTCCCAATCAACCTCTATTTTTAGTTTTTGGAACCACTCTCTTACTCCATTTTTATAGGTATAATGAAGTAAAATATCCATTGCAGCCCAAGGTTCCATCTGGAATAACCCTCTAGCTGGGCCATCATCCAATTGCTCCTTGTGTTTGAATAAACTTTCCTGCATAGCTGTACCAAGCAAAAGATGTAAAATCCTTCTTTTATAGTCTAAGCTCTTATTGCCGTCAGTAACTTCAATAACTCTCTTTATAATTTCATAAACATTTTCTAAATTGGATAACTGCTCTTTAGATAAGCCGGTTTTTTTGCTTATTTCTGCCAATAGTTTTGAAGGGGTACCTATTACTGTAATGCCTAAAATTATAGCGGTGGTTTTTAAGAAACTTCGGCGGGAATGATTAATTTTCTTTCTAGGTAGATCCGGTACGCGGGCGCCGTGAATCTTTGCAGCAACTCTTGTTTTTATACCTCTTGCAACGCGATGGACTAAATCCCTGAAGCCAAAGATATTAAAAGCATAAGCTGAAACTACTGCAACTGCTAATGAAGCAGCCGGCCAGCTGAGGCCTAAGCCTGCCTGCCCAAATATAGGTATCAGAAGAGGCAAACCTTGCTCATTATCTCCCCCTCTGCCGCAATTATCGGCGCTGGCAACTACCCTGCCGTTTACATATTCGATTCCTAACCGCTCTTGCAACCTTTCAAACTCTACCTTTATCCTGGCAAGGACTTCATCGTAATCGGCCGCGTTCTGGGAAACCTCCATAGCATCCAAGATAGACTGGTATGCTTTAAGCGCATCGCAGGTAACGTCTTCGCGCCCCAATATATATGCTACCTCAGCTATTCTTTTTAGCGCTTTAGCCTCATATACATCGCAGCGTGCCTTTCCTCTGGCGAATACTTCCCGTACGTGGGTTTCGACAATGACTTTTAGCCTTTCTTGGGTAAACCTTTTTTCTATCCATCCCTCTACCTGCGCTGCTCTCTCAGGGCTGGCAAAATAATTCATAAAGGGGTTGTAGGCAGAGATAACATAAGAATCGCTGAAGAACTCAGCTATAGTCATAAAGCAGAAATCTAACATATGCGCGTAGTTATCGATTCTGTCTTGTATTGCGATTGTTAAATGAGGGAAGCGGCGGGCCTCTTGAACAATATCTATCCTGTATGTTAAACCATATCTTGAAAGGATTTTTTCGGCATTTTCGGCGAACTCTTCCCAGCTCTCGTTGTTAATCTGCTCTAATTCTTTTCCTGTAGGAAAATAGACGCTTATATCAAAGTCGCTGACACTGTGCCAGCCTACTACTCCGTTTCGCGTAGCATAATTGAGCGCGCCTTTAAAGCCTACCAGTGGAGTTACTTGAGGGTAAGTAGCGTGCAATAACTCAAAGATTACATCAACGAGGTTAACGCCTCTTCCGCCAAAATCACGGCTATTCAAATAAAACGCTTTTTTCGGAAGCCTATTGGAATGTAAACCAACAATTGCTTGAAAGCTGCTGTTTCTTCGTGCCGCCGGGTCAACAACTTCAACCTCAACGCCCCGCTGTTTCTGTTTTGCAATCAAATCAGCTATAACCTTAAGCAGCGGCAAGCTGATATGGGTTTTTTCTATCTCTTCTCCGGCAGCTAATCTTTCAAGCAGGCTATTAAGCCTATGGGGAAGGCCAAAAAGGGCTCCTGATTCGTGGGCAATGAGCGCTTCTATTCCGGCGGGCTCTTCAATAGCAGGGTTAATGATTATCCATTCTCTACCCTGCTCATCTGTGAAAATAAGGCCGTCTACACAAATACCTTGCGCTTCTAATTCCTCAAACAATTCCAGAGGGCCGCGGATAACAATTGCATCCCGGCCTTCTGCAGCTATGGCTTTAAATCCTTCTTTGATTAAGCTTCTCATGGCTCTTTCCACAGTTTCAATTTTTACTCTCTGGCATCTACCAAACCTATTGCTGTATTCCGGCAAAATCTGCCTTACAGTTTGTTCCTGCTCCTCTGTTAAAGGCTCGCCATCCCTGGTAGCGGCCGGGTCTTTTATCTTTAATACAGCAGCTTTTATGGCCAGATAACCAAATGCCAGGGCGATTATCGATAAAGATACCACAGGAACTAAACTAGCAACAAATGAAACTGCTAACAGAGGAAGCATCGTGATTACAAAACAGCCGATGATATCGCCTAATTCTCCTTCCACGGTTTCAGGCTCATTCGTGTCCTGTTCTGCTCTTGATATACGCTCGGCTCTGGTTAACGGAGGGCGTGTATAAATTAATCCTGCTTCTTCCAGCTCCTCTGCTCTTTCGGGAGTAACCCATCTTGTTCCAATGACTCTGAAACTAGGGACAGACCGTTTGATATACTGCACAGGCACTCTGCCAATCCGTTTTATGCGTGAGTACAGGAATATAAGTAACGGGATGCCGGCAAAGGCAACAACAAAACTAATGATTTTAAGTGTAGGGGTGGAACTGGTTAAAATAGCTACACCATCCAAAATGGCCGCGTAGGCCACTTTGGCCAAGCTTGTGCTAACGCTTACTGCAGCAAAAGCTGCGGCAGGAATAGCCATTACACCCAGCATCTCAACTGAGGCAAACCCGCTCCGGGAAGGAT
>CAZSDJ010000008.1:0-52763 GCA_964605645.1 uncultured Planctomycetia bacterium | reverse complement strand
ACTCTTTTTTCACTTATTTTTTTCATAAAAGATGCTAAAAGTCAAAGAATATAAATACCCTCAACACGATCTTGAAACTGAAAAGTTTTTATCGGCAGAAAAACTTTATCTGCCGCTTTCTCAACATACGGGAAAACCTTCCCAACCATTAGTTGAAAAAGGTCAATTAGTTGAAAGGAACCAATTAATTGCCGAAGCTAGCGGCTTTATTTCAGCTTCACTCCATGCCCCGGCAAAAGCAAAAGTTTTAGAACTTAAAAAAACTAACCATCCCAAATTTAAAAAAATTGAAAGCATAATCCTTGCCCCTGAACCAAGCCAAGGAGATCAAACAAATGCCGCCAGCGAACTTGATTTACAAAAAATAACTAAAGAAGAAATCTTAAATAAAATTGCCGCCAAAGGAATTGTGGGGATGGGGGGCGCCGGATTTCCCACTCATGTAAAATTAAAACCGCCAAAAAAAATTGATACTGTAATCATCAACGGTTGTGAATGTGAACCGTACCTGGCTTCTGATTGCCGCTTAATGGTTGAAAATTTGCCTGAAATTTTTAAGGGTATTGAAATAATTTCTAAATTAATTGAACCGGAAAATATTATTTTTGCTGTAGAGGCAAACAAAAAAGAAGCAATTAAAAAAATAAATAATTTTATTCATACCAAAAAAATAAATACAGCTCAGATAACTTTAAAAATTTTAAAATCGAGATACCCCCAGGGAGGAGAGAAACAATTAATTTACTCTGTCAGCAAACGAAAGGTTTCCGGGCAAATGCTTCCTTTAGATGCCGGTTGCATAGTACACAACGTAGCAACTTGCTTTGCAATCTATGAAGCAATTTATTATTCTCAAGCCTTAACGAGAAGACTTGTAACTTTTTGCGGTGACGCCCTAACTGCTCCCAAAAATCTCTGGCTTAATATTGGGACCTCTCTTTCTGAATTGCTAGCGAAAAAAGTTATCGAATTTAAATATCAGCCCCGCAAAATAATATTCGGCGGCCCGATGATGGGAGATGCAATTACCAGTCTTGATACTCCCGTTTTAAAAACAACCAGCGGTGTTTTGTTTTTAAAAAATATCCCAAACGAGAAAGAACCGGCCGAGACTCCTTGTATCCGTTGTGGAAAGTGTATCAACTATTGCCCGATGAATTTATTGCCTTTAGAATATGCAAAAAGAGTAAAAAACAATGACTATAAAGATTTAGAAAATTTTTATATTAAAGATTGCATGGAATGCGGCTGTTGTAGTTATATTTGTCCGGCCCGCATCCCAATTTTAGATTATATAAAATTAGGTAAAAATAAATTAAAAACTACTCAAAAAAAATAAATGAATTTAGAAATAACCGGTGCGCCTCATCTTAAAACTAAGACTAAAACATCTAAAATTATGAAAGATGTTTTAATCGCGCTGCTGCCTGCAATAATTGCTGCCATTTATTTTTTCGGTTTAGTTGCCATAATTTTAATTGCAAATTGCGCAATCACTGCGCTTATAACCGAAAGAGTAATAAATATATTCAGAAAACAAAAAAGCACCCTCGGCGATTACAGCGCTGTAGTTACAGGTATTTTAGTCGCTTTAATTTTACCGGCTCAAATCAAGTGGTATGGGGCAACTCTAGGGACTGCTTTTGCAATTTTAGTCGGTAAGCACTTATTCGGCGGCCTCGGCTCAAATATATTCAATCCAGCTCTTCTCGGGCGAGCGTTTTTGGCAGCGGCTTATCCCAAAATGCTTACAACTTATATTGAACCGGGAAGAGTAAATGCAATTACCGAAGCCACCCCCCTGATGCTGCAAAAATTCAGCAATCAAACAACCGATTTAAGTAAATTATTCATTGGTAACGTCTCCGGTAGTTTAGGTGAAACCTCAGCAATTTGTTTATTAATTGGGGGGATTTATTTAATCCTACGTAAAAGTGCTGATTGGAAAATTCCGCTGAGCTTACTTGTTTCTCTTACCACTGTTTCTGTGATTGGTTATCTGATCAAGCCCAGCCTGGGCAGTCCAATTTTTCATCTTTTCGCCGGCGGGCTGTTGATTGGTGCTTTTTTTATGGCAACTGATCCGGTCACAACACCGGTAATAAAAAAAGGCAGATTTATTTTTGGCGCAGTTTGTGGAGTTTTAATTATGATCATTCGCTATTTCAGTAATTTACCCGAAGGAGTCATGTACTCGATACTCTTTATGAATGCAACAACACCTTTGATAAACCGCTACACAAAACCAAAATCATTCGGTAGGGAAAAAAGATATTCAATAGAGCAACATAAACATGAAAGAAATAATTAAAATTGCAGCTACTTTAACTTTTATTTGTTTAATTTGTGCATTCTTACTGGCTCTGGTGTATAATCTCATTGAAGGAAAAATTGAAGCGAATCAAAAAATCGCAATTCAAAAATCTATAAATAAATTAGCTCCGGAAGTTACAACACAAAAGAAAATTAAAACTGACAATCTCCCCTTCTGGAAACTTTATCAAAAAGATAATTTAATTGGTTATGCTGTTATTGCTTCCGGCCAAGGTTACGGAGGCCAAATAAGGATAATGGTTGTAACTGATTCAGATTTAGAAAAAATTAAAGGCATTGAAGTAATTGAATCCAGTGAAACACCTGGCTTGGGCTCAAAGATTCAAGAAAGCAATTTTAAAAATCAATTTAAAAATATCAAAGTTACCAAACCAATCCAATACAGCAAAGAAAAGCCCGAAGCACCAAACCAAATTCAAACAATTACCGGGGCAACAATATCGTCGAAAGCGGTAGTAAAAATATTAAATAAAGAAGTAGAGGAGCTAAAGAAAAATCTAAAATGAAAAGGCAACAAGTTTTAAAAGGGCTTTGGGAGCAAAATCCTATTTTTCGCCAACTTTTGGGGATGTGTCCAACCTTAGCTGTTACAACTACCGCTGAAAACGGCTTGGCGATGGGGCTGGCGGTAATCTTTGTTCTTTTTTTCTCCGAGTTAGTGGTAAGTTCAATAAAAAAAATGGTACCAAACCAAGTGCGGATTGCGGTCTATACGGTAATAATTGCAACCTTTGTAACTATTGTTGATATTTTCTTAAAAGCAGAATTTCCTCAAATAAGTAAAAATCTAGGCCCTTATGTCCCCTTAATCATTGTAAATTGTATAATCTTGGGCCGCTGCGAAGCTTTTGCTTCTAAAAATAAATTATCTAATTCGCTTCTCGATGCTTTCGGGATGGGGATAGGATTTTGCTGGGGGCTTTTAGTATTAGGCTCTATTCGGGAGCTTCTCGGCTCCGGTAATATTTTTGGATTAAGATTAATGCCGGAGGCCTTTAATCCTTTGGTGGTAATGATTTTACCGGCCGGTGCTTTTATCGTGTTAGGCTTTTTAGTGGCTTTAATGAATAGGGTTGAACAATGGAAAACTTAATTTTAATTTTTATCTCTACCCTTTTAATCAATAACGTAGTTTTAACTTATTTTTTAGGTATTTGCCCATTTCTCGGTGTATCCGGAAAAATGGAATCTGCCCTGGGGATGGGGATGGCCGTAACCTTTGTAATGACTTTAGCAACTTCAATTAGTTGGTTAATTTATTATTTAATCTTAGAGAGGTTTGGGTTGTTGTTTTTAGAATATATTGTTTTTATCTTGGTTATTGCTTCGCTGGTACAGATTGTGGAGATGTTTATCCGCAAATATTCCACAAACCTATATCAATCCCTGGGAATTTACTTACCTTTAATTACCAGTAACTGTGCGATTTTAGGTGTAGCCCTGTTTATGGTAGTTAAAGACTATTCTTTTCCGGAAGCGGTAGTTTTTGGCTTCTCGGGAGGGCTGGGTTTTTGTTTAGTGCTGGTGGTTATGGCCGGGATCCGGGAAGAATTGGAATTTGCGGATATCCCAAAAATTTTTAAAGGGGCGCCGCTTACCTTAATTACTGCCGGAATTTTAGCTTTAATTTTTATGGGTTTTGCCGGACTGGGAGGGGGCTGATGAGCCAAGTAATTACAGCAACTTTAATTTTTAGTCTAATTGGCCTGGTTTTTGCTTTGCTGTTAGCTTTCTTAAACCGAAAATTAAAAGTACCGGAGGACCTGAAAGTAAAAAAAATCCTGAATATCTTACCGGGCCTAAATTGTGGCGCCTGTGGTTTTAGCAGTTGTAAAGCTTATGCCAAAGCCCTAGCGGATAAACCTGATGCCTTTACGCCTTGCCGCCCGGGAGGAGACCAGGTAAATGAAGAAGTCTTAGCAGTGATTGGAAAAAAAGAACCTTCTCAAAAACAACAAAAATTGGCCATTGTCTGCCGCTGCCAAGCCGAAGAAAAAGATAAAAAAACAAGCGCCGTATACAAAGGGATAAAAAATTGCCAAGCTGCCGACTTATTGGGCGGTGCTCTTGATTGCCAATACGGCTGCCTCGTCTTTGGTGACTGCCAACAAGTTTGCCCTACCGGGGCGATAACTATCAACAATAAAAAAGTTCAGGTTGATCAAGAAAAATGTATTTTATGCGGAAAATGTATTGATATCTGCCCGCGCAACCTGTTTGCAATGATTCCGGTTAAAGAATTTGGCAATTACTTTGTTGCCTGCCAAAATAAAGATAAGTTAAAAGAAGTAAAAGATGTCTGTAGCCGCGGCTGTATAACTTGCGGCTTATGTGCTAGGCCGGAGGATTCACCTTATGAAATAATCGATAACTTATCTCAAATAAATTACAGCAAAGCCAATGACAAGAAACCATTGAAAGAAGGCAAGCAAAAATGCCCGACAAAATGCATTGACAGTTTCTAAATAATAACCAGTATGACAAAAAATACGAAACTCTAAATTCGAAACTCGAAACAAAATATACTATTTACAACTGATATTGACAAACGAAAGAAACAAATTTTTGAGCGCTCTATGATTTTAATAGGAAAATGGCGTTAAGAAAATCGACGAGCCGCGCAGCGCTGGGAGGAGATTTTTAGGCATTTTTCTGTGTTTCCAGCTAAAACCTGGAGAAAAAATCATACTAGTGCGAAAAAATTTCGTTTCTTGAGTATCGGTTTCGATATTCGGATTTCGAATTTTAATTATTATGCATAAAGAAACCGCGATAGTTACAGATGTTTTAGAAGATAAGATTTTAGTTAAAGTGGATAAAAAAGCAATGTGCGGTTGTTGTAAGATTACAGCAATTTGTGACAAAAACCAAGGTATTTTTCAGCTTCCTAACCAAAGCTTGCATTTAAACAAGGGGGATCGAATAGAGGTAGGTGTTGAAACCGCTAACGCAATCTCAGCTATTTCGATAATGTTCATTATCCCTCTTGCCATCTTTGTGACAACTTTGGTATTACTGCAAAACAGAGGAGAATTATTCAGTTTTGTACTTGCTTTATCGGCGATGTTTATTTATTATGGAGTCGTTAAGTTATTTTTAAAAAATACCAAAAAATTTAATATAAAATTTTTACAAAAAATTAACGATGAAAAATAAAACTAATTTAGCAATCTTTGCTTCCGGTTCTGGCAGCAATTTTGAAGCCTTGATTAAGGAAATTAAAAAGAAGAAAATTAGTGTAGGTAATTGTATCCTTTTTACAGACAAGAAAAATTCTTTTGTCAGAAAGCGGGCAAAAAAATATGAAATAAAAAATATCTTTATTGACCATGCTCAGTTTAAAGACAGAAAAGAATTTGATAAAAAAATAATCAAGGTTCTCAGTAAAGAAAAAATAGAAGTTGTTGCCTTGGCCGGCTACATGCGGATACTTTCACCTTTCTTCATAAATTGTTTTGAAAATAAAATTTTAAACATCCACCCATCCTTATTGCCCAGCTTTCCCGGCAACAGCGCGATAGAAGATGCTTTTAATTACGGTTCTAAAATTACTGGAGTTACAATCCATTTTGTAAACAATGAAGTGGATCAGGGGCCAATCATTGCTCAAAGGCCAGTAGCAATAAAAGACGCTATGACTTTAGAGGATTTAGAGAAAAAAATCCATGAAACTGAACATAAACTTTATCCTCAAATTTTAAAATTATTTTTAGAAAATAGAATAAAATTAAAGGGACGCCGTGTCGAGATCATCTAAATTTTTATTTATTATTTTATCAGCAATTATAATTATTTTAATCAAATAATGCAGCTTGGGTAAAAATGCTTCTTTTTCCAGCCGAGCCGTCTGTAATTTCAATTTCAACTATACTTTCCGGCTGATTATAAATTTCTAAATATTTTTTGATTATTTCTTTTGTTTTTGAAAATGGTTCGGGCACCTCTTGATCACCTTCTTTGATTTTAATATCAAAAATCAGGCCTAATTTCCCTTGTTGATAATAAGATTGAATCTCGCGGATTTCTACCTGGTTGGGGTAAGCAATGAAAATATTGTTTAATTGTTGCCGCACCAAATAACCGATAAAATCACCAATACTAATATCATAGGTAGTGATGTGCTTACCCTCTTTATCGCCTAGAGCTTGTTTATTCTCAGCAGAAAGGACAACCACTCTTTGGTTAATTTGATTTAACGATATCAATCCCATTTGAGATTTTATAAAATCCCGTACAAAGCCAATTCGATACAGGTCAAAACCTTTTTCTTCGGTATCAGATAAAACAAAGCAGTAAAAGCGAGGCGGATTGTCCATATTTAAAAAAGCTCTGCGTAAAGTTAAAAAAATCCTGCGGGTATTTTTTGTAAAACTTGCAGTCGGTTGGCCACTTTGATCAATGATGCCGCCAAAGGGAACATAAACCCATAACGTTTCCCCAATCAGCCAAGCGTTAGCTTCGATATCAAACTCTTTTCGGCAAAGTTCTTTTATGATTTGTTCAATATTTTTCCGGGGATAACTTGAGGTAAGATTGGTGGTGCAGGATAAATTGGAGAGAATAAAAATACTAATTAGAAGTATCTTGAGGCCGTTCTTTGCCATATTTCTTAAATATCTTAACAATCTCATCATATTCCAGCTCTTCTTTTTTAAGCAGTTCTTGAGCGAAATGCTCAAACAATTCTTTCTCACCGCTTAAAACATCCTGAACTTCTTTAAGGCAGTCACTTAAAATTTTTTGTACATCTTCATCTAATTCTTCTTTTATTTTTCCCGATGCAGAAAATGAATCTGCACCGTAAGCAGAGGTGCTCTTAAAATTACCAATTATACCCGATGAACCCATGCCCCACATATAAACCATTTTTTGAGCAGTTTCTAAAGCGCTCCTAAAATCACCAGCGACTCCCGCCCCGGTTGTGCCGAACTTTAAATTTTCTGCGGCATAACTTGCCAAAGAAACTTTAATCTCGGATAAGAAAAAATCTTTCATCGGGATATGGATTTCTTCACGCGGAACCGGATGGGCATAACCTAAAAATCCCCGTCGGGGGATGATTGTCGCTTTTACCACATCAGTTGTCGGATGGAGGAGATAGGCAATAATCGCATGGCCGGCTTCATGGTAAGCGGTCCAAACTTTTTCCTTGTCACTTAACTGTAATCCGGATTTTAAGCCAAATAAAACTCGATCGTAGGCCTCCGAAATATCTTTCATGGTTATTAGTTTTCGTTTATTCCTTACTGCAACTAACGATGCTTCTCTGATCATATTGGCTATATCAGCCGGGGAGAAAAAAACTGTTTTTCTTGCTAAAACGGCTGCATTTAAGCTGCGGTCATAACCAATTTTATTTAAATAATATTTAATGATTTCTTTGCGGTCTGCAAGGTTAGGGTATTCCACATAAATTTTTCGGTCAAAACGGCCGGCCCGCATTAAGGCCGGGTCAAATTCACTTTCAGAAATATTAGTTGCAGCGATTACTACAATATTGTTTTCAGTTTGACGTAAGCCGTCTAATTCAGTAAGAAGCTGATTAATTGTAGCGTTGTGAGAAATACCGGCCCCCATCCCGCTGACCCCAACCCGTTTCCGGGCAATCGTATCAATCTCATCCATAAAGATCAGGCAGCCGCCGTGAAGGTCAGCTAAAACTCGGGCTTCCTTAAATAAACTTTTAATTTTTGCGGTACCGGTCCCCACAAATATCCCCACAAATTCACTGCCGGTTGCCGAAAGAAAAGGAAGGCCGGTTTCAGTAGCAATGGCTTTGGCAATATAAGTTTTTCCACAGCCCGGCGGGCCAATCATCATAATCCCTTTGATAATTTTTCCGCCAATTTGCTTTATTTGAGCCCGGTCTTTAAGCAGTTTGATAACTTCTAACACTTCGCTCTTTACATGTTTCATCCCGATTACATCAGACCATTTTATATTCACATGTTCCGGTTTTATTCTTTTTTGGCCAATCTTATTCATCCCGCCGCCGAACATAAACCAGTAGTGAAACCCCATGTAAATACTGGCAAACACAAAAGCAGTAATCACACTTAAGAAAAGCTGCAAAGGAACTGCAGCTAATGTCATCTTACGATAAAAAGCTTCCAGGGTAAGAAAATGCTTGATACCCACGATAACCAGGAGAGTTACGGTAGTAAATAAGGTAAGAGCAATTACAATTAATAGTATTTTTATCCAGTGAAGTTTAATTAATTTTTTTAATTTACCTAAATCCATAATTAAAATAAAGATAACACATTTTCCAGACTTTGTCTATCCTAAATAGAAAGTTGTAATTACAAGTGCGAAAGTTAATGGGCAAAAAACAACTGTCATCCTGAGCGAAGCGAAGGATCTCCGTTTGATTTGAGATTCTTCGTCGCTAACGCTCCTCAGAATGACAGTTTTCTTTTCATGGACTGCTGCTATGCAGCATTTCTGTTGACAACACTTTTGTTGCATAGTGTCATTGTCCGGCTTGACCGGACAATCCAGTAGTTGTTTGTTCTCTTCTGGATTCTCCGGCTAAACCGGAGAATGACAAAGAGAATTTAATTAAATGTTTTCGCGATAAGAGTTACAATCTACCTCGGGAGATTATTTGAGAGAAAACGCTTGCCAAGTGATTTATCTGTGATACAATTCTTCTACTATGGATTTTGAAGCAAGAACACCGGACGAAATAATTAATCAATTTAAAAACAAATTTCGGTTTAAAGAGTTTAAATTTTTTTCCGGCCCGACGTTAATTGTCGGAATTATTATTTTAATCATCCTTGCCAGTAACATCTTCTACACTATCGAACCAAACGAAGTGGGGGTAGTGCTGCGCTTTGGAAAATATGTAAGGACTACTCAACCCGGCTTGCACTTTAAAATTCCTTTTGTCGAAGGAGTTACCCCAATTAAAACAAAGTATGTTTATAAACAAGAATTCGGTTACAGAACAGCTCAACCCGGCGTAAGAACCCGCTACAGCCAACGCTCTTACAGCAATGAATCGATAATGCTTACCGGCGATTTAAATGTCTTAGATCTTGAATGGATTGTCCAATTCCGCGTAAAAGATCCTTATAAAATCCTTTATAACATTCGTAACCCCGAGAGAACTTTACGCGATATCTCTGAAGCTGTAATGCGCCAAGTTGTCGGCGACTACACCTTTACCGAAGCTTTAACCTTAAAGCGCATTGAAATAAACAATGAAGTCCAAGAAAAGGTGCAAGAAATTCTTGATTTTTACGGTGCGGGAATTCACATTGTAACTGTCAAACTGCAGGATGTTAATCCGCCCGATCCGGTAAAATCGGCCTTTAACGAAGTTAATGAAGCAAAACAGCAACGGGAGACCTTAATTAACCAAGCCTGGAAGTACTACAACCAAAAAATACCCCAAGCTAAGGGTGAGGCTAAACAAAAAATCCAGGAAGCAGAAGGATACGGGCTCGCGGTAATCAATAACGCCCAAGGTGACGCAGAAAGATTTTTACTCTTGTATAAAGAATATGCGCAAGCAAAGAATGTTACCCGAAAACGTATTTATCTGGATTACTTAGGCGATGTCTTACAAAAAACCGGCAAAAAATATATTGTTGATCCGGAAGAAAAAGGAATTTTACCAATGTTGAGGTTAGATAATGAAACAAAATAATGCCAAAGGCTTAATTGCCCTAATTATAATTATTTTGCTGATTTTAATTGGAAATCCTTTCTATACGCTCCAAGAAGGCAGACAAGCGGTGATTACCCAATTTGGCGACCCGGTCGGCGATCCGATTACAGCCGCCGGCCTCCATCTAAAAATACCCTTTATTCAAAAGGTAAATATTTTTGAAAAGCGAGTATTAGAGTGGGATGGAGATCCGAATCAAATCCCCACTAAAGATAAAAGATATATTAAAATTGACACAACTGCCCGCTGGCGAATAGTGGATGCGTTGAAATTTTTTCAATCAGTTTACGATGAACAAGGCGCTCATGCCCGCCTCGATGATGTAGTCGACGCGGCAGTAAGAGATATCATAACTTCTCATAATTTGGTAGAAATTGTGAGAAGCTCAAACCGAATCATTGAAGATTTTAGTAAGATAAAAAAAGAAGGTAAGCTTTTTATTGAAGAAAGCCAACTGGAAAGAGTAAAAAAGGGCCGCAGCCAATTACGTGAATTGATTATTACCAACGCCAAGTCCGGTTTACGTTCCCAATTTGGGATTGAACTGCTCGATGTCCGGATAAAACGGCTTAATTATGTAGAAGAGGTCCAGCGTAAGGTTTACGACCGGATGATTTCCGAACGAAAACGGGCTGCCGAAGAATACCGCTCGGAAGGCCGCGGCGCCCAAGCGGAAATTGGAGGAAAGACGGAAAAAGAACTAAAGCAAATCCGCTCCCAAGCTTACAAAGAAGCTCAAAAAATACAAGGGAAAGCTGATGCCAAAGCAACGAAAATTTATGCCGATGCTTACAGTAAAGACCCTGATTTTTATTCATTTCTACAAACCTTAAAAACCTACAAAAACAGTGTCGACAGTGACACTACTTTGATCTTGACTACTGACAGCGAATATTTCAAATACTTACAACAATCCTCGCCTTAATTTCTTCTTGCTATGAGTACCGCAATACTTTTAATCTCTGCGCCAGACCAAAAAGGGATGACTGCCGGCGTAGCTGATTTTATTTATCAAAACAACGGTAACATTGAACATGCCGACCAACATATCGATTCTGATTCAAATACATTCTTTATGCGCATCGAATGGTCCTTGCAAAATTTCAATCTGCCGCGCCGCAAAATAAGGGAAGCTTTCCTGCCTTTGGCTAATAAATTTTCGATGAATTGGTCGTTTCACTTTAGCGATCAAGACCAAAATTTAGCTATTTTTGTCTCCAAAAAAACTCATTGCCTTTATGATTTATTACAAAAGCTGGAACAAGGATACTTGCGCGGCAAGCTGGCGTTGATAATCAGCAACCATATGCAGGCAGAACCAATCGCAAACCACTTTAAGATCCCGTTCCAACACCTGCCTAAAAACAACCAGAACAAAACAGAAATAGAGGAAAAAGAGATCAGTTTGTTGAAAGAAAAAAAAATTGATTTGATCGTACTGGCAAGATATATGCAAATATTTAGCAAAAAATTTGTCAATACTTTCGAAAATAGGATAATTAATATCCACCATTCATTTTTGCCGGCTTTTGCCGGCAAAAACCCTTACCGGCAAGCCTACCGCCAAGGGGTAAAAATAATCGGCGCTACCAGTCATTACACCCGCGAACAACTCGACAGCGGGCCAATTATAGAACAAGATACTGTGCGAGTCAGCCACCGCGATTCTCTAGTTGACTTGATCAGAGAAGGCCAGGATCTGGAACGAATTGTTTTAAGCCGTGCCGTGCGGCTGCACCTCGATAAAAAAATACTCGTTTATGGAAACAAGACCGTAGTCTTTGATTAATATTGCCATTTTTTTTTAGTTATGGTATAATTATTGACCTTTACAAAGAGGCCGAATGCGTAAATTTTTAACTTTTACCTTAATTTCACTAATTTGTTTTAGTTTTAGCGGCTGTGGAAAACCGGAAAAAGCGTCAGGGCCAAAGGTAACTATTTGGCATTGGATGTCAGACCGGCAAGATGCCTTCCGGCAATTAGCCGCAAAATACGAAGATCAAACCCAAGTTTCAATTCATTTTGAGCTTTTCCCCCACAGTGCTTACAGCCAAAAAATTAATGCAGCTGTTGCGGCCAATGACCTGCCTGATTTATTTGGAATCTTAGGCGAAAAACGAGTTCTAGCCAGTTTCGCTCAAGAGGAAAAAATTGAAGACCTAACCCCTTATATGGAAGAAGATAAATCAAATTGGAAACAAACTTTTATCGATATCTGCTTAGCAGTAAATTCATTTAAACCAAACAACATTTATAATGTGCGCCCGGGGATCTACGGAGTGCCGATTGACGCAATGAGCATCCAACTGCTTTATAATAAAAAGCTATTGACCGATGAAGGGCTCAACCCTGATTCACCTCCGAAAACATTTGAAGATTTTTTAAATATTGCTCAGTTAGCAAAAAACAAAAAAAATGTTTACGGGCTTGCCTCCGGCTGGGGCGAAACTTGGCTAATATATTGCTTAGCCACCAACTACGCCTTTGACATCATGGGAGAAGAAAAATTTTTAAACACAATCAAGGGCAAAGTTTCTTATACCGACCCGGATTGGATAAAAGTTTTTTCTTTATTTGAAGACTTAGCAGAATCAGGTATTTTAGCTCCCGATATAATCACGATGAATAACAAAGAAGCTGAACAAATTTTTGCAACTAACAGGTCATTTTTTACCTTTAACGGAAGCTGGGGAGTAAATACCTACCAGCAAATTAACCCTGATTTAGAGTATGCCACCATGGCTCCGCCAAAAACTAATCAAAAATATGCGCCGGGAGTTTGGGCGGGAGCGGGAGCATCACTGGTCGTGAATGCCCAATCTGAAAATAAAGAAGCGGCTATCGAATTCTTAAAATGGCTGACCGAAAAAGATCAACAAATTTTCCTCATTAAGGAAACCAACAACTTGCCGTCTATCAAGGGGCTTAAAGAAAATATTCAAAGCAACATGAAGTATTTTTTAGAAAATCAACCTTATTTTACACATCCGCGCCTCTGGCCCGAAAATGAAAATTCAAGAGTTGTGGAAGCTATCAACAGGGGGATACAAAATATTATAATTGGAGATAAAACCCCTGCCGAAGTAGCAGAGGATGTTGCGAAAACCAAAAAAAGATATAGCCAGAAATAAAAATGAATAAAAAAGAACAATTGATAAATTTTTCTTTTGTTGCTCCTGCTTTAGCAATTTTTTCTTTTTTCTACATTTTACCTTTTTTTTATACTTTCTGGCTTTCTCTCCATGAAGCTTCCCCGACAAATGTTTTAGATTTAAATTTTATTGGATTGCAGAATTTTAAAGATATTTTTTCAATTCATATCTTTAGCGGCTTAGCGGCACTGGTTGGAATTGCCCTAATCATTTTTGCCCTTAAAAATAAATTTAAAAAATTATCAAAAGACAAAAAAACTCTCGCGAAAACTTTACAAACTGCGGTTATAATTATCGGAGGAGCCTGCCTTCTTTACGGGATTTCAGCTTTCCTCCAGGCGTCCCGCCAAGCTATTGCTTTTAGCCCTGACCTGCAATGGTGGAATTCGGTAAGAAGGTCTTTTTACATAACTTTATGGGCATTAACTTTCCAAAATTGCTTGGCTTTTCTCCTGGCCTTAGGTGTAGACCGCGCTATCAAAACCGGTAAAATTTATCGGGTAATATTTTTCCTGCTGCCTGTATTGGGAGAGGTCATTATTGGCTTGCTGCTTCGGATTATGCTTTCCCATTACCCGGGAGTTTTAAATTACTTATTAGAAAGCCTCGGCTTAGGGGCCTGGGCCCAAAATTGGCTAGGCAAAGACCTGGCCTTGACAACTTTAGCGATAAGTCATTGCTGGCGCAGCTTTGGTTATGGGTTTATAATCCTGCTTGCCGGCTTACAGACGATCCCCGAACAACTCTATGAGGCAGCCCGTATCGACGGTGCCAACGCTTTTCATCGTTTTACAAAAATAACTGTCCCGATGTTGGTGCCAATTATTTTCCTAGTTATAATTCTTACTATCTTAGGCACAGTTCAAATCATTGGCTTGCCGATGGCTTTAACCCGCGGCGGCCCGGCAGGCAGGACTACGGTTTCGGTGTTACGTATATTCTATGATTTAAATAATAACCATGTTGGTTATGCCTCCGCAGAAGGTTTAATCTTAGGTTTAATTTTAGTAACATTATCATTTGGTTTACTGAAGATATCAAAACGGGTGAAAAATTAAATGCCGGAAAAAATTAAAAAAAATTTATACTTACTAATTATCCACACCCTGTTAGTTGCTGTTGCGCTGAGCTGTATTTTTCCTTTTGTTTGGATGATTAATTCTTCTTTGAAATCAAATAACGAATTTATCCAAGATTACGGTTTTGAACTTCCCGGCAAAATAAATCTTCAAAATTATATTGACACCTTTACCAAGGGCGATCTTGGCACTTATTTTTTAAACAGCATTCTCTATACTTTCCTTACTGTAATTGCAATTGTTATAATTTCTTCGCTAGCCGGCTACGGCATATCCCGCTTGCAATTTCGCGGCAAAAATGTTATTTTTTATATGATTCTAGCCGCAATGATGATCCCCATCCCGGCGGCATTTGTTCCTTTATATGTATTGTTAAAAGGGGTCGGCCTGCTCAACACCAGGCTGGGATACATCTTAGCGATGGTCAATGTGGGCCTTTCCTTGAGTATTTATCTCTATAAAACCTTTTTTGATCAACTCCCCAAAGACTTAGAAGAATCGGCCCGCATTGACGGTTGCGGAAAACTAAGAATTTGGTGGCATGTAATGTTTCCTTTGGCAAAGCCGGCAACCGGGGTAGTTGTAATTTTTAACGCCTTAAATGTCTGGAATGAACTAATATTGGCTTTGGTAATCTTAAGTAATAAGGGCCTGATGCCGCTCCAAGTAGGGTTGTTAAAATTTTCCCAAAGCAGTATCGGCTTAACCCAATATACAACTTTAATGGCTGCGCTCTCAGTGGCAGCCTTGCCGATTATCATAATTTACCTGATAATGCAGAAACATATTATTAAGGGGATGACCGCGGGAGCAACTGTAGGCTAATACGTCCTAAGTCAAAAGTCCTATGTCCTAAGTCAAAAAAAATGAGAATAAAAAATAAAAAGAAAAATTTAGATAAGAAACAAAATAAGAGAGTGCTTTTCTTAATTGTTGTTCTATCTTCTATTTTCTATTTTCTGCCTTCTCTTTGTTACGGGCAGGATTCAGGAGAGTTTGTGAGCAGGGGTTGGTCTGCGCTGGGCAAGCGCGACTTTGATAAAGTACATCAAATTACAGATCAATGCATCCAAGAATTTGACGAAAAAGCCGGCAAGCAAGCCGATAAATTAAATAAATTTCCGGCAAAAGGCGAAGAAGATAAATATAAAGTAATGAACAATGTGGCGACTTGTTATTTTATCAAAGCAGAAAGCTACATGCGCGCCGAGAAAAAGGAGAAAGCAATTGAAACTTTTGAAAAAATTGTTAATAAATACCCTTACGCCCAAAGCTTTGACCCCCGCGGCTGGTACTGGTCACTCAAAGAAAAAGCTGCCGCTTCAATCCAAAAACTCAAAACCGGAAAAATAGAAGAAGCGGAAGAAGAGGACGTCCCGATTACCAAAATTAATCTCTATGAGCCGGGCAAAGATTTACCGATAGATTATGAAAAATTTGGTGAATTTAAAGAAGTTGGAACAAAAAATTATGAATATATCATTGAGAACCCAATTGAATTAGCTGAGGCTGTAGGCGAAGGCATTTATCCTAACACCAATACCGTTAAATTTGACCCCGGTTATCAAAAGATAAAAGATAGGCTCTATAAAATTGATCATTGGGAGGTATTAAATTCGCGAAATTTAAATGCCGCCTTTTACAAGTGGATAAAAACCCCGGAACCGCCGGGTGTGCGTCAATTCTACATTGGAGAAATTTTAGAAAAAAGCGGTTTAATTGAACACGCGATTAAGGCTTACTATGCTGTAATCGTCCATTTTCCCAAAACTTATGGCTGGACTTACTGGGATACGCCTTGGTATGTAAGTAATGCGGCACTATATAGGATAAAGTACCTTCTTAAAAACCATCCCGAACTAGGCCTTAAATTAGAAGATGCAAAGATAATAATTGAAAACGGATTTGATAATGATATCAGAGATGATGTATTTATCGTCAATCCCGGTAAATTGGTAAAAAAATCTCTTTGGGAAAAAACTTTTTCTAAAAAAAAATGCACAGCGGCAAAAAGAAGTCTGGGAAAAGTTAAAAAAAGCCAAGGTAAAGATGTAAAATTAGTTCAATATCAAAGCGGCGATTGGCAGCTAATTGTGAAAGGAAAACCTTTTATCTTAAAAGCGATAACTTATGATCCGACTCGCGTCGGTGAATCTCCCGACGAAGGGACCCTGGAAAATTGGACCACACAGGATATAAACAATAATGGCTTAATTGATGCGCCCTATGAAGCCTGGCTGGATGAAAACAACAACAACCAAAAAGACAAAGACGAGAAAAGAATAGGTGATTTTCAATTAATGGCTGATATGGGCGTAAATGCAATCCGCCTTTATCATCAGCCTTTTGCCATAAATAAAAAAATTATTGGACAATTGTACCAAAATTATGGTATATATACACTAATAGGCGACTTTCTGGGCAAATACGCCTTAGGCAGTGGCGCCGATTGGGAAGAAGGCACCGACTATGACAACCCTACTCATCAACAAAAGATGCTGGAAAGCGTAACAGAAATGGTTGAAACTTGGAAAGACGAGGACGCTGTTCTTTTTTGGATCCTTGGCAATGAGAATGTTTACGGCCTGGGCTGCAATGCCGATAAAAAACCGGTAAGCTTTTTTAAATTTGCCAATAAAGCCGCTAAATTAATTAAAAAACTTGATTCGCGCCGGCGGCCCGTAGCTATTGCGTCCGGCGATACCTTGTACTTAGATATATTTGCCAAACACTGTCCGGATATCGATATCTTCGGCACCAATTCCTATCGCGGCAAATACGGATTTTTAGGGTTATTTGAAGATGTAAAAAGAATTGCCGCTAAGCCTGCAATAATAACTGAATACGGAGCACCATCAACAGGCGTAGGCTACACAAAAGAAGAAGGCCAAGCCTTTCAAGCCGAGTACCATCGCAGTTGCTGGGATGATCTATTTTGCAATTCCGCCGGATACGGGAGCGGAAATGTTTTAGGCGGGGTTGTTTTCGAATATTTGGATGAATGGTGGAAGGCGTATGAACCTTCCCACCATGACAAGAAACGCCTGTGGAGCGGGCCTTTCTTAGACGGTTATATGCATGAAGAATGGCTGGGGTTAATCGGCCAAGGAGATGGTACCCAATCTCCTTTCTTGCGGCAGCCGAAAAAAGCTTATTATAAATACAAAGAATTATGGAATTAAACACAAGGAGGTTTAGATGAAAAAAAGAGGCTTAATCAGTTTGTTGTGCGCTCTTTTGATTGTAACTTTTTCAGCGGGGGCGCAAGAGGCACTATCTGAAGAAAATGACTTCTACATTTACGCTGATAAAAATTCTCCGCAAAATCACTTTATCCCTTCCGGTTGGATGGGAGACACCAATGATTTGTCCTTTAACGACCAAGCTACCGAAGCAGCTTTATCCGGCGGCACTTCAATTAAAATAACTTATGACCCGGAAAAAGGACAGAGGCAAGGCTGGGCCGGCATTTATTGGC
Source organism: uncultured Planctomycetia bacterium (assembly GCA_964605645.1). GTDB lineage: Bacteria > Omnitrophota > Gorgyraeia > Duberdicusellales > 4484-171 > PXAH01. Next base: position 35,039 of record CAZSDJ010000008.1, on the reverse strand, counting down.
AATCAGCGCAAAATAACTGGGGCAACAGAGACTCCGGTTATGATTTATCTGATTATAATAAGTTAGTTTTCTCCGCCAAAGGCGCCGAAGGCGGCGAAGTTATTACTGGAGTCAAGGTAGGGGGAATAACTACAAACGGGATGACCGGCGAAGCTGTCGAATATCCGGATAGTGCAAATGTAGAAGCCGGGCCATTTCGGGTTACTGACCAGTGGCAAGAATATCAAATTAATTTAGTTGATGCCGATCTTTCCTACATAAACGGCGGCTTATCTATAGTTTTTAATGCGGATCAAGCCGGCGGCGAGCAAACTATTTACGTCGATGATATTCGTTACAGCTACGACCCCGACCTAACAGCCGCAGAGACTTCTACCAATTTCCCCTTTTACGTTTATGCCGACAATGGCTCTCTCGATAACCACTTTATCCCTTCCGGTTGGATGCCGGCTACTGCGGCAAAAGACATTAGGCTTACTACCAATTGGAAAAACGTACCTCTCAGCGGCGATACCTGCATTAGAGTTCAATATGAAAACAATTCCGGTACGCGTTGGGCTGGCATATATTGGCAACAGCCTGCTAATAATTGGGGGACAATCCCCAATGCCGGTTACGACCTGCAAGGCGCAAAAAAACTAACTTTTTGGGCCAGAGGCGACAAAGGCGGCGAAGTTATTTATGAATTTAAAATGGGCGGCTTATCTAGCGGCCAGCATATTGACTCCGACAGCGCCAGTATCGGCCCTATTGAACTTTCTAAAGATTGGGAACAGTATGAAATAGACCTCCGCGGCAGGGACTTATCCCATGTAATCGGTGGTTTTGCTTGGGCAACCAACATTGATGTCAACGATCCCGAAGGGATTGTATTTTACATTGATGAGATTAAATATGAAAAAAATTAACCTTATTTTTTTAGTGTTGGTTCTTGGCTTATCTTTATTTGGCCAAGGCTATCCTTTAGCGAAAAAGTCAAACCAACCCGCAACTATTAAATTTAAAAGAAACGTAAAGGGTGGCTACACCCTTTACGTTGACCAACAGCCTTTTCTTATCAAAGGCGTAATTTACAATCCCACCCCGATTGGAGAGGGGCCTGCTTATGATTTTTTCAACCACCGGCCAAAACCTTGGCTGGAAGTTGACGGTAAACTGATGGCCGAGATGGGGATAAATACGGTTAGAATTTATTCCTCCGGCGAAAATATCGCCGCTACCAAAGAATTTATTCGTGATTTATATCAAAATTACGGGATTTATACCGCAGTCAGCGACTGGATCGGGCTCTGGGATTATCCTCGCGCCAATTACGCTGATCCAATCTTTTGCAAAAAAACAAAAGAACGAATTTTAAAGATAGTCAAAGAGTTAAAAGACGAAAAAGGTGTATTAATGTGGATCTTAGGTAATGAAAACAACTACACTTTTTCCGGTAAAATCGGCTTCTGGACTTCTCCGGAAATAGAAAAAATCAATAAAATTTACGAGAAACAACAGAAAAGGGCAGAAATTTATTACTCTTTTATCGATGAAGTAGCTACAGAAATTAAAAAAATTGACTCTCACCACCCGGTTGCCTTAGGCAACGGAGAATCTAGTTTTTTAGATATCGCTGCCGAAAATTGCCCAAACATCGATGCGCTGGCAACCATAATTTACCGCGGCAAAACATTCGGGAACGTTTTTGAAAATATTCGCAATACCTTTGATAAACCCATCGTTCTTTCTGAGTTCGGCTGCGACTCCTACGATGCTTACCGAAAAAAAGAAGACCAGGAAATTCAATCAGAATTTATTTTGGCGCAATGGGAAAAAATTTACAACAACAGCACTGTCAGTGGAAAAGAAGATGGAAATGTTACCGGCGGCTTTGTCTTTGAATGGACCGATGAGTGGTGGAAACACAACGAAGGTTATCCTGATGATTGGTCGGTACACAACCCGGAAGCCGGCTGGTCCGATGGCTCTTACTATTATGACATTCGTGCCAAGCACAATTTAAATATGAACGAAGAGTGGTTTGGGATTATATCTTTACACAAAACAAAAGAAAACGGCCTTTACAAAAGAACTCCCAAAAAGGTTTATTACGACCTCAAAGAATATTTTCGCCAAATTGAAGAAAGAAGACTACCCCCCTTCGAAAAAGAATAGTTTTTTTTAAGCTAAATTAAAAACTTACCCTGATCCTCTTTATTTATCTTTTTAATTTGATATAATATTTTTATGCCTAAATTTCAGATAAATTTCTTATTATTATCAATATTAATCCACTTCGTTCTTTTTTCCGGCTTTTTCCTTGCCGATTCATCTACCCCCAATAAAAAAAACAAAAAAGAAATTAAGGAACTTGAAATTATTGAAGATAAGAGCAAGCCGCCTCAACAAACAATAAAAATTTCCAAGCAGCAACAATTGATGGAAAAAGAACCGCTGCCCTATCAAGAAAATATTCTCGATAAGCTGCTTGCTGTTGGTAAGGCAAGGCCGGCTTTAGATAAAATAAAACCATCTGAATCAGATGATGATTTATTGATATCGAAAGTAATTGAAAAAGGAAATGTTGAGAAAAGTTCTGCCTACATGAACTATTACCGCTTGATCCGAGAAAAAATCAGAAAAACAGCTTATCAGAATTACAGAGGCTACGACCAAGGCAAGGTCTATTTAAATTTCAACATTGCCAGCGACGGTTCACTCCAATCTATTCGCTTTAGCGAGCAATCCGCCGAAAATCCTGACCTAAAAACTGTCGCGTTAGGCAGCATCAAGCAATCAGCACCGTTTCCGTCGTTTCCCAAAGAATTGCGAAAATTTTCACAACTTCAATTCAATATATCTATTTATTTTAAAAACAACTAACCTCAGCAAACAGGGTTGACATTTTTCCTCTTGGCTGATATTGTATTTTCTATGATCAGAAAACCAATAGCTAACGGACAATTTTATCCTGCCAGTAAGCAAGAACTTTTTCAATGGATCGAAAGCATCAAGCCCAAGAAAGTTACTACTGGCTGCCGCGCCAAAGGGATTATCGTTCCACATGCCGGCTATCCATTTTCGGGAAAAGTTGCCATAGATACCATTGCAAAAATAGCTGCACCAAAAAATATAATCATGCTCGGGCCGCAGCATACCGGTTTAGGCAAGGATTTTTCTTTAACGGCGGCCGAAAGTTGGCAAACTCCGTGCGGAGAAGTTAAGGTTAACCAACGCTCACAAATTCTAGAAATCCATAAATCCAGACGCTTTTGATAACTCTTTTATTATCAATAGATTACACAACAAATATATCAATTTTAGACACTCAGATACTCTTCAGCATTAATGAATTTTAACCAAAAATAAGAAAAACTTATCAAAGAGAAAAGATGTCCATAAATCCAGACGCTTTTGATAACTCTTTTATTATCAATAGATTACACAACAAATATATCAATTTTAGACACTCAGATACTCTTCAGCATTAATGAATTTTAACCAAAAATAAGAAAAACTTATCAAAGAGAAAAGATGTTGTTTGCCCAGACGGCAAGAACGCATCTATAAAAATAAAATATTTGTTCTGCAATTTACTGAACTATAAATAGATAGCGAAAGCGTCTGGAAACCTGGAAACGCGTCTGGAAACAATAAATAGAAATAAAAAACAAAGCTAGAGAATTCCAGAAAATGCAGATTCCGGACAAGAATTGTTAGAGCACGAAAAAAATAAATAGTAAATTACAATTGTATATGCAATCGTATTATGGTATAATTACATATGCCTGATATAAGATGGAATTTATTAAAGAATAACCGCTTAAAACAGACGCGAGGTGTTTCTTTTGAAGATATATTAAAAGGAAAACCGATTGGGATTAAAAAACACCCTAAAAGAAAAAACCAAAATATTATTCTTTTTTATTATAAACACTATATATGGCTCGTACCATATATTTTGGAAGAAAATGGAGATATTTTTTTAAAAACACTTTATCCATCACATAAATATACAAAAATGTTCAAGGAGGGAAAAATATGAGAAAAATAAAATTGACCAAACAAGAAAAAGAAATCGAAAAGGCACTGCTTAAAGGAGAATACATCGATATCGATAAGGACGAATTTGAGCATGTTGCCGAAGCTATAGCCTCGCGGAAAAAAGACTCTGTTCTTAACATTCGTATAAATGGTGATGATTTAAAACTTCTTAAGAAGAAAGCTGGCCGTTTTGGCATCCGATATCAAACGTTTATCTCAGAATTACTTCATAGAATAGCTCATAGTTAAAAATATTATGTTCTAACAACTCGCTCCACCTCCTGCCTGCCGGCAGGCAGGGACCCTCGTAGGCGTTAGCTGAGGCTCGGGCAGGTGAGTTCGAACGTTAGTGAATTATTCCACAGCCTTGACATTTTTCCTCTTGGCTGATATTGTATTTTCTATGATCAGAAAACCAATAGCTAACGGACAATTTTATCCTGCCAGTAAGCAAGAACTTTTTCAATGGATCGAAAGCATCAAGCCCAAGAAAGTTACTACTGGCTGCCGCGCCAAAGGGATTATCGTTCCACATGCCGGCTATCCATTTTCGGGAAAAGTTGCCATAGATACCATTGCAAAAATAGCTGCACCAAAAAATATAATCATGCTCGGGCCGCAGCATACCGGTTTAGGCAAGGATTTTTCTTTAACGGCGGCCGAAAGTTGGCAAACTCCGTGCGGAGAAGTTAAGGTTAACCAATCTCTCTCTGAAAAAATATTAGCTGCCGGTTCCTACATTCAAAAAGATTCATCCGCTCACAAATTAGAACATTCTCTAGAGGTAGAATTACCGCTATTACAATATTTCTTTAAAAATTTTCAAATTGTACCAATTGCCTGCAATCTAGCCAAAAAAGAGATTTATGAAGCTGTTGCAAATCAAATAAAAAAAGGGATTAAAGACGGCTTAGGAGATACTTTAATTTTAGCATCAACGGATTTAACCCATTATGAGCCGGATCAAGCTGCCCGGCAAAAAGACCGAAAAGTAATTGAAGCTATAGTAGACCTTAATCCGGAAAAAATGCTCGATACAATAAGCAAAAACAATATAAGTATCTGTGGTGCTGCGCCGGTAGCAATTATGTTGTATTGCCTAAGGCATAAATTAAAAAAGGCAGAAGTTGTACTTTATCAAACCAGTGGTGATACAACTAAAGATTATAATTCAGTTGTAGGCTATGTCGGTATAATTCTTAAATAATTACTTATTAAAGGGGGTTTCTGATGGATGAAACTGCAAAGAAAAAAATTGACGAAAATTGGAAAGAAGAAGTGAATAAAGAAAAAGAAAAAACAGAAGAAAAAAATCAATCCTATTATCAACCAAATTTTAAAATTTTTATATCATCGTTGAGTATGCAAGCAATGATTGCCTTAGGGCGTCTGGAAAATCCTGTGACCAAATCTTCGGAAAAAAACTTTGATCAAGCTCGCTACCTCATCGACACCTTAGAAATCATTAAAGACAAAACAAAGAACAACTTAAACCAAGAAGAAGAAAAATTAATTGAAGAATCATTATTTAGTTTAAGGATGGCTTATCTGGAGGAAAAAAACAAAAAGTAACGCAAATCAACGCGAATAAACTACAAATGAACGCAAATATAATCAGCGTTTATTCGTTAAAATATAGCGTTCTTTCGCGTTTAATGGAGGAGAAAAAAAATGGATAAAGATTTACTAAAAATTTTAGCGTGTCCGGTTTGCAAAGCCAATATAAAATTTGTTAATAATAGAATTATCTGCAAAAAATGCGGGCGAAAATATCCGATTAAAAATGATATCCCCATTATGTTAGCAGAGGAGGCAGAAATCGATGAGTAAAAAAATTTTAGTAGTGCATGGGCCGAATCTTCACCTTCTCGGCCAAAGAGAACCCGATATTTACGGAAAAACTACCTTAGAAGAAATTAATAAAAACATAAATATTCAAGCAAAAAAAATCGGTTTTTCCATAAACACTTACCAGTCAAACCAGGAAGGAGAAATCATCGACAAGATCACAAAAGACAACTATGACCTCCTTATTATCAATCCCGCCGCCTACACTCATACCTCGATAGCAATCAGAGACGCATTAACTGCCATCAAACAACCTGTAATTGAAGTCCATCTTTCCAATATCTACAAAAGAGAAGACTTTCGAAAAAAATCATTAGTCAGCGATATCGCAACCGGTACTATCAGCGGCTTTGGTGAAAATAGTTATTACTTGGCAATCAAAGCTGCCGCCGGCCTCTTGAAGTAAATGAAAAATAGAGTTATAAGTTTGGCAAAGAGCATTAAAGATAAAGGTTTAGATGCATATCTCAGCTCAAATCCTGCCAATTTAAAATACTTAGCTAATGTAGATCACGGAGAGGGGTGGTTGTTGATTACAAAAAATAAGGAAATTACATTTTTCACAAATCAAATTTATGCAAAAACTATCAGCCCAGCATCAAAACTAAAAGTAATTGTAATCAAAAATTCTTTAGCAAAAGCTATTGTCAAAGAAGCAAAAAAAATAAAATTAAAAAAAATCGGTTTTTCCGGTAAAAATTTAAATTTTAGCAATTATCAAAAATTATCCGAAAAACTTGCTGAACAAAAAATTAAACTTATATCAACTGGCCCATTAATCGAAAATCTCCGCATGGTCAAGGAAAAAAAAGAAATAAATTTAATCAAAAAATCTACTTCAATTAGTTTGGAGGCTTTCACCTACATTAAAGAAATTTTTCGCCAAGGCATAACCGAAAAAGATGTAAGTATTGAAATTGAACGTTTTTTAAAAATAAAATCAGACAATAAAATAGCCTTTGAGCCAATTGTTGCTGCCGGCAAAAATACAGTATTTCCGCATCACAGAGCAAAACAGGCCAAAATTAATAATTTTTTCCTAACTGACTTAGGCGCAATGTATTGTGGATATTGCTCTGACTTGACAAGAATATTTTTTTGGGGTAAAATGCCTTCGCTTTTTCAAAAGATTTACAGCACTATAAAAAAAGCTCAAAGTGCGGCTATAAAAAAGATTAAAGTTGGCAGAAAAGCTTCTGAAATCGACAAAGCAGCCCGTACGGTAATTGAGAAAAATGGTTTTGGCAAGTACTTCATCCATGGCCTCGGCCATGGGGTCGGCTTAGAGGTTCATGAGCCGCCCTACCTGAAACCAGGCTGTGACACAATTTTAAAAGAAAATATGATTGTAACTATCGAGCCTGGCATTTATTATAAAAATCAGTTTGGAATACGGCAAGAAGAGATGGTAATAATTAGATCAAAGAAAGCTGAGGTAATAAGTTGAGTATTTCTGTTTCCCAACTCAAACCATCCCTGACCATTGAATACAATCAGCAGCCTTTTATAATTTTAGAATCTGAGCATGCAAAATTAGCCCGTGGTTCATCTTTTGTCCGCGCAAAAATAAAAAATTTAATTACCGGTCAAGTTTTAAATTGCACTTTACGCGATTCAGACAAGATTAACCCTGCTTTTATTGAAAGAAAAAAATTAATATTCAGCTATCAAGATGGAGAACGTTATCATTTTCTTGATGCTGACAATTATGAAGATTTTATTTTAGGCCAAAGCACTATCCAAGATATCATAAAATACTTTAAAGAAAATTTAGAATTGTCAGGCTTATTTTACAAAAATAAATTAATCAACCTAGAATTACCGGGGATTATCACCCTCAAAGTAATTAAAACAGCTCCTGGTTTTCGCGGCAATACCGTAAAATCTGGCACTAAGCCTGCTACCTTAGAAACAGGTTTAGTAATCGACGTCCCTTTGTTTATAAAAAATGATGATCAGATAAAAATAGATACCGAAAGTAATCAATATCTGGAAAGAGTATAAAATAAAAGTATTCGCTAAAGAATAATATTAGGTATAATACACTGCGTCGAGTAATTCGACTCTGTGTCATTAAAAATAAAGGTATTCGCTAGATATATTCATTTTTAATGAGGAGGTAGTATGGATTTAAAAAAATTAAAAAGTTTTATAAAATTTATGGATGACAACAATCTCAGTGAATTAGAGATAGAGGAAGATAAGCAAAGAATTCGACTTAAAAAATATGAAGGCCAAAAGCCGCAAATTTCTTACCAAAACCTTCCCGAAACTCCAAAAAAAGAAGTAAAAACGGAAAATCAGGAAAATTTAATTGAGATAAAATCTCCGATGGTTGGAACTTTTTACCGCTCTTCATCACCTGATGCCAAACCTTATGTTGAGGCGGGAAAAACTATAAAAGAAGGGGACACTCTTTGCATTATTGAAGCAATGAAAGTTATGAACGAAATAAAATCAGAAACAAGTGGTACAATAGTTAAAATTTTAGTTGAAGATGGCCAACCGGTTGAATTCGGCCAAACACTATTTACCGTTAAACCTTAATAAATAAAATTATGTTTTCCAAAATTTTAGTAGCTAACCGTGGTGAAATTGCAGTCAGGATATTAAGGGCAGCAAAAGAGCTGGGGATAAAAACAGTTGCTGTATATTCCGAAGCAGATAAAAATTCCTTACATCTAGCCTGTGCTGATGAAGCAATCTGTATCGGCAAAGGGCCCGCTTCCGAAAGTTATTTAAATATATCCGCAATAATAAGTGCAGCTGAAGTCACTGATGCCGATGCCATTCATCCCGGCTATGGCTTTCTTGCCGAAAACCCTCATTTTGCGGAAATCTGTGATTCTTGTGGAATAAAATTTATCGGCCCTTCAGCTGAAAATATCCGCTTGATGGGCGATAAAATCCAGGCAAAAAAAACAATGCGTAAAGCCGGTGTTCCGCTAATCCCGGGGAGTAAGGGAAAAATCAATAACAAAGAAGAAGCTGAAAAAATTATAAAAGAGATAGGTTTTCCCGTAATCTTGAAAGCAAAGGCGGGTGGAGGCGGAAAAGGGATGCGGATTTGCCATAATGATATCAGCTTAGCCTCCTCACTCCATACGGCACAAACTGAAGCGGGAGCTGCTTTCGGCGACTCTAGCCTGTACGCTGAGCGTTATTTAGAAAACCCCCGTCATATTGAAATCCAAATTGCTGCAGACAACTACGGAAATATGATTCACCTCGGTGAAAGAGATTGCAGTGTGCAAAGAAATCATCAAAAAATAATTGAAGAATCTCCTTCCCCGGCTATCGACAGCCACACCAGGAAAAAAATGGGCCAACTCGCCCTGCGCGGGGCAAAAGCAATTAATTACCAAAGCATAGGAACTGTTGAGTTCTTGTTAGATGCTAACGGAGATTTTTATTTTATGGAGATGAATACTAGAATCCAAGTCGAACATCCCATAACAGAAGAGGTAACCGGTATTGACCTCCTCAAACTCCAAATACAAATTGCCGCCGGCCAAAAACTTTCCCTGAAACAAAATGATATAAAATTTGAAGGTAATGCAATTGAATGCCGCATAAACGCAGAAGATCCAGAAAATAATTTTTTGCCTTCACCCGGCAAGATTGATTTCTGTTATTTTCCCGGCGGCAAAGATATAAGAGTTGACACTCATGTCTATTCGGGTTATCATATTCCCCCTTATTACGATTCACTGATTGGAAAAATAATTGCAAAAGGTAAAACCCGCAAGGAAACAATTAAAAAAATGAACCGAGCCTTATCGGAATTTTTAATTGATCCGACAAAAACTACAGCTGGTTTTTGCCTGGAAGCAATGAACGATACAGATTTTATAACTGGTAATTATAATACTGGCTTTATAAAAAAATTTCTTAATAAACAATAAAAGGAGGTCAGAATGGGTTTTTTAACAATTTTAACTTATATCATTTTATCTTTTTCTGTTGGAACAATCTTAATCGCAGCTCCGGCCGGAATTATAAATCTAAAAAGTATTGCCGCCTATCTAAATCAAAATGTATTAACTACCCCCTCTTCAAACATTACTTTAATTTTAATCGGAATCATTATTGTCCTGCTTTGCCTTCGCTATATTCAAAAGATGATTTCAAGCTCCCGTCAAAATAAAAATATATCATTTGAATCTAAGGAAGGAAAAGTCAATATTACTTTAGTTGCAATTGAAGATATGTTAAAAAAAATGTTAGAAGAAAAAGATGAAATATCACACATAAAAGTAAAGGTCTCTTTAAAGAAAAAAACAATTGTAGTAAAAACCAAAGGTTACCTTAATTATGAAGTTAATTTAGTGGATTTTACAAAAGATATTCAGGCAATAGTTAAAGAAAAGTTACAAATTCTTCTTGGTGAAGACAAAAAAGTTGAAGTAAATTTACAAATTCGTAAAATCACCGTATCGGAAAAAGAAGAAAAAACAGAAGATCCAGAAGTTCCTTTCCGGCATTACGAATAATTTAAAAAATTAATAACAGATACTTTTAAGCAATGAAAAGGAGGCAGGTTCGATGAAAATTGGTATACTAACAGGCGGCGGCGATTGCCCAGGTTTAAACTCTGTAATTCGCGCAATAGTCAGGAAAGCGATTGATGATGGCAACGAAGTAATCGGAATAAAATATGGTTGGAAGGGATTGCTTGAAAAAGAAACTCTGCCTCTAACGTTGCGGTCAGTATCAGGCATACTTCATAAAGGCGGTACCATGTTGGGAACCTCCAGGACAAACCCTTACAAACAAGAAGGCGGCAGCGAATTAGCTAAGAAAAATTTTAAGGAATTAGGCCTCGACGCCTTAACTGCTATTGGTGGTGAAGATACCCTCGGTGTTGCTGCAAAACTATACAAAGAAGGGCTAGGCGTAGTAGGGGTGCCAAAGACTATAGATAATGACTTAGCCGCAACAGACTTTACATTCGGCTTCGACACCGCTGTAAATATTGTGATGGGCTGTATCGACCGGCTCCATACTACAGCCGAATCTCACAACAGAATTATAGTCGCTGAAGTTATGGGCCGCCATACCGGCTGGATTGCAACTCACGCCGGGATTGCCGGAGGAGCTGATTATATCCTGGTCCCGGAAATACCCATAAATATAGATGAAGTTTGTCAATCACTCCAAGCCCGCCACAAAAGAGGCAAAAACTTTAGCATTGTAGTGGTAGCTGAAGGTGCCCAATTTAGAAATGAAGATTTACAAACTCAGGAAAAAAAGTTAGATGAATTTGGCCATGTCCGCCTGGGCGGCATTGGGCATAAAGTAGGAAGTTTAATAGAAGAGAAAACAGGGTTTGAAACCAGAGTTACAGTACTGGGCCATATTCAACGCGGCGGCTCTCCTTCTGCATTCGACAGAGTATTGGGGACCCGTTATGGCGTAAAAGCTTATGAATTAATTGCAAATAAAGAATTTGGTAAAATGGTTAGCTTGCGCGGCAACAAAATTGTAGCCGCCTCTTTAGAAGAAGCTACCGCCAAGATTAAAACCCTTGATTTAGATCTTTACGAATTAGCTAAAATATTCTTTCGTTAATTGCAACCACAGAATCACAGAAATAATAGTTAAAGTTATTTAAATGAAACACTGAAAATTACAAATTTTATAATGACCAATCAAATAACAAGGATTATTGGCGAGCATCGTGATGCTTTAACTATCTTAGACAAAAAGGCTAAAAAGCTTGCAGAAATAACTCAGCTTTGCCAAAAAGCTATTGCCGGTAAAAATAAGATAATTTTTTTTGGTAATGGAGGAAGCGCCGCTGACTCCCAGCATTTAGCGGCAGAATTTGTGGGCCGTTTTCAAAAAAATAGAAAACCGCTTCCCTCTCTAGCTTTATCTGCTAACACTTCAATCTTAACTGCCGTTAGCAATGATTTCGGATTTGAAAATATATTTAGCCGCCAAATCGAGTGCCTGGGAGAAGCCGGTGATATTGCTTTTGGAATTTCAACTTCTGGCAACTCCCCAAATGTACTAAAAGGTTTTCAAGCTGCGAAAAAAAATAATCTTAGTACAATTGCGTTTTTGGGTAAAGATGGCGGCAGCATTGCAAGCAACGTTGACCATCCTCTCATAATTTCAATAGATCAAACCCCGAGAATTCAAGAAATTCATATTCTGGCTGGCCACATAATCTGCGAACTGATAGAGAACTCTCTTTAAAATAAATATGAATAAATATAAAAGCATAAATTTACTGAAAAAAATCGTTGCAAACTTAAAGAAAGAAAAAAAAACAATAGTCTTTACAAACGGTTGTTTTGACTTAATTCATCCCGGCCATATTAAGATACTCAAAGAAGCTAAACAAAACGGGGATATCTTAATTGTCGGCTTAAATTCCGATAAATCTGTTAAAATCCTCAAAGGAAATAGCCGCCCCCTTCTCAATCAGAAAGCTCGCGTTACAATTTTAGCGGCTATTGAATATGTTGATTATATAGTAATTTTTGATCAAAAGACACCTTATTCATTAATTAATCAACTCAGGCCCCAAATTCTAGTTAAAGGCCGAGATTGGGCGAAACATAAAGTTGTCGGCCGCAACTTAGTCAAAAAAGTAGTTAGAATTAAAATTTCGCCGGGATATTCAACTACGAACATAATTAATAAAATTAAAAAAAATGACTGAAAAAAAATATTTTTCGGTAATTGATGCCAATTTTAACCGCTGCAAAGAAGGCCTGCGCGTTAGCGAAGATATTTTTCGTTTCATAATTAAAAATGATTCTTTGCGCAACAAGGCCAGAAATTTTCGCCATCAATTAGTCCATTCCCTAGATCCCTCATTGGTAAAAGAAGCTATCCTGGAGCGCGATTCCGAAAACGATCTGGGTAAAAAGGTCGACCAGCTGGAAAATAAACGAGACGGCTTGTGGGATACTCTTTACAGGAATCTACAACGCGCGAAAGAATCTCTGCGGGTCCTGGAAGAATTTTCAAAAATTATTGATAAAAAAAACACTGTAAAGCTTAAAAATTTACGTTATCAATTTTATGATTTTGAAAAAGAAATTATCCTCAACTGGCCTTCTCTATCTGATAATTGATAAACAAATAGTAGATCGCCACAATAAAAATATCCTTGATTTAGCTAAAGAGTTAGCAGGTTCCCCGCTAGATTTAGTTCAATTGAGAGCTAAAAACATTACCGATTTAGACTTTCTTAATTTAGCAAAAAAACTGGCCCCTATATTTAAAAAAGCTAAAAAACTTTTTATCATCAATGACCGCGCTGATATTGCTTATTTATCAAAAGCCAACGGACTCCATCTTGGCAATTCAGACATACCTTTATCCGAGGCACGAAAATTAATCGGTTCAAAGATGATTTTAGGTAAAACAATCCATTCCTTAAAAGAATTGAAAAACAGCGATCAAATCAAACTGGATTATCTTGGCCTCGGCCCTTTCTTTAGGTCAAAAACAAAAAAAAATAATCGTTTACCTTTAAAAGACAATGAAATAAAACAACTTACTGCGAAAAGCAAAAAAGTAACATTTGCTATTGGCGGCATAAATCGCTATAATATAAATTCAGTTTTAAAATACAATATTAAAAACATAGCAATTTCATCAGCAATCATAACAGCTATTAATCCCCAGCAAAAAATAAAGGAAATTAAAAAATGTTTAAAAAAAGTTTCTTAAAAAAAATTGCCGCAAAGGAGAATGTCAGCTTTTCTTTTCTCGAAAAACAATTAAAAAATAAAAAAGCCGTAATCCCGATAAATAATAAAAAAGAACTGAAAAAACCAATCGCGATTGGGGAAGGCTTCAAGGTAAAAATCAATACCAATATCGGCCTTTCCTCGGAAAAACCAGAAATTTCCGATGAACTGAAAAAATTAAAAGAGGCAATAAAATACGGTAGCGACACAATCATGGATTTAAGTATTGGCGAAAAACCAGAAATTTTGCGAAAAAAAATTATCAAAAAATCAATCATTCCGCTAGGCACGGTGCCGATTTACGAAGCAGCAGTAAAAGCTGAGAAAAAACATGGCTCATTTGAAAAAATGTCTTTTGATTGTATTTGGGAAACTTTAAAAAAACAAGCTGAAGAAGGAGTAGATTTTTTTACCATTCATTCCGGTATCTTAAAAAATTCAATAAAATATCTTAAAAACAATAAACGTACCGGCGGGATAGTCAGCCGCGGCGGAGCTATTCTAGCCCGTTGGATGTTTGTAAATGGCAAGGAAAATCCTCTTTTTATCAATTTTGATCGAATCCTAAATTTAGCAAAAAAATATAATATCTCAATAAGTTTAGGTGACGCCTTACGGCCGGGAGCTATAGCTGACTCTACTGATAACCTTCAAATATCTGAACTTCATGTTTTGGGAGAGCTTGTCAAGAAATGTTGGAAAAAGGGGGTTCAAGTAATGGTGGAGGGGCCCGGCCATATCCCGCTCAACGAAATAGAGATGAATGTTAAACTGCAAAAAAAGATTTGCCACCAAGCGCCTTTTTACGTACTCGGCCCTCTACCTACCGACATCGCAGCCGGTTATGATCATATAACTTCTGCTATCGGCGGAGCGATTGCCGCTTCTTCCGGTGCAGATTTTCTTTGTGTTGTAACCCCGGCTGAGCATCTTCGTCACCCCGATATCAATGATATCAGAGAAGGCGTGGTTGCTTCCAAAATAGCTGCGCATTCTGTAGATTTGTTACGATTTAAAGATGAATGGGATAAAGATAAAAAAGTTTCTAATTATCGTGCTCAAAGAAAATGGCAAAAAACTTTCCCTTTAACCCTTGATAAGGATAAAGCTAAAAAATATCATCAAAAAATACAACCTTCTGATGATATTTGCACAATGTGCGGAAAATTTTGCTCTTTAAAAATTATCGATAAATGCGACTTGCTTAAGTAGAAATAGGATTTATAATTTTGGATTTAGGATTTCTTTTGCGGAGCAAAAGCTGCGGGCGTGGTTCAATGGCAGAACACTAGCTTCCCAAGCTAGTAACGGCGGTTCGATTCCGCTCGCCCGCTTATAAATATAATTAAATTTTTTAAATATTAAGACATATTTAAAACGAGTGTTTATTGATATAGATAAAGCGGGAAAACCTAGGCAGGTAAGCACCTACTAACTTAGCCTACGGCTAAGAGGTTTTGCCGCTCGCCCGCTTATAAATTCGTTCTTATCTTATTATTATAGACTAGATTGTAAAAGTTCTTTCTAAAGATATCAATTTGCGGGAAAATCCAAGCAAGTAAACACCAATTATTTATTGATTTTATCTTATTTTCAGTTATTATATATTTTATTGAAAAATGGAATATCTTACAAAAAATTCTAATTTAACCGTTTTTTCAAAACGAATTAATTCTTTCCAAAAAGGTTATCGTCAAAACATAGCTTTTCTTGCTGATGACAAAATGCAGATATCAAATCTACTCACTACCCACCTTAACAATAAAAAAAATAACAAATTAATTTACATCTATCTTGACCCTACTTACTCAGATCAAAACAATGTTTTTAAGTCAATAGCTTTTTGCCTTCTTTCTGAATATAGTTTAACCACTACAAACCTTGATCAATTAATAACCACTTGTTCTAGCCGCTTACCTAAAACTATAAAATTAATTAAGAAATTGTTGCAAACACAAGTTAATTTTATAAATTTATTGGAGTTTATAAATGTTTTCATTGCAGAAAGCAAAAAAAGCTGTGTCTTCATTATTGAAGAATTTCTCCAGATGAATATCTTATTTAATAATTTTTACAAACAATTTGCAAATTTTGCAATATCACAAAGAAAGTGCATGTTGGTTGTTGGATCCTCTTCTCCCGAACTAGCAGAAAAAACATTGGGAAATGAGTTAAACCTTCTTTTTGGTAATTTTGAAAAAATACACATTAATAAAAATAATTTTCTTGATAACTTTCTCTTCCTCGAAAATAAATTAAATTCATTAAAGCCATCACCTATTTTTATTTCTTTTTTCATCAATATCATTGGCAATAATAAAGACTACTATGAATTATTCCAAAAAAAAATTAAAAATTATTATACCGAGATCGAAGAAACTACTATTGTTAAAGTGCTCAATGATTTACTCTTTGAAGAAGAAACATATTTTTTTCAAAAATTTAATAATAAAATTAGCGAAATCAATTATAGTTTTAAATCTTCAACTTCAATTAACAAACTTTTATTTTTGCTGAGCAAAGGCTACATGCGCAGAGAAAGCCTTAAAAACTTAACAGCTACCTCTGGCCAAGAATTAAACCATAAATTAAATAAATTAGTTTCTCTCAATTGCCTCAACAAACATGGCAACATCTACAAAATAAAAGATAAACTTTTTTCATTTTGGATAGCTCATTTTTTTAAATTTTATTCTATTTTCCCTGTATTTGAACCAAAAAAGAAAAAAGATCTTTGGCAAAAAGAAATTCAAGAAGAAATAAATATCTTTAAAGAAGAATTTGCAAAGAATAGATTGAAAAAAATCCTTGAACTATTTATGGCTTTTAAAGACGATTCTTTTTCAATAGATAAAGATAGGTATACATTACCTAAATTAAATAATGCGAAAATTATTTCTTATCCGGAAGAAAATTTTCATCTTTTAGTAGGAGAAGGAAAAAAAATTATTTTTGCTGGGATCAAAGAAAAAACTGCCGAAGATAAAGATGTCCTTGAGTTTATTGAAAAAGGCAGTAATGTAAAAGGGAAAAATGTTCAAAAAATATTCATTTCTTTAGATAAATTAACCGATACTGCCAATCTCTTAGCTAAAAACAAAAAAATAACTGTTTGGGATAAAGATAGTGTAAATTACTTACTAGACTTATACAATAAACCAAATTTTCTTCAATATTTATAAAATGAGGATACTAGTAATCTCCGATACTCATATAACTAATGCCCATCAAGATTTTGCTAAAACGATTAATAAAGAAATAGAAAAAAGCGATTATTGCATCCACGCTGGTGATTTCACCACTTATCCTGTATATAAAAAATTATCTAAAAAAATTAAAACTTATGCAGTAGCCGGCAATATGGATGATCAGCAAATTACCGAAAAATTACCGGCAAAAGAGATATTTGAATTAAACAATTTCACCTTTGCACTTACCCACGGTAAAGGTACGGCCCAAACTTTAAATCAATTTATCCAATATCAATTTCATCAACAATATCATAAAATTAATATCTTTATTTTCGGCCACAGCCATCAAGCTGTTAATTGCAAAATTGATCATAAAATATATTTTAATCCCGGCTCAGTTGGTGATACAATAACAACTCCTGAAAGAACCTATGGGATTATCGAGATCAAAGATGGCGAAATTAAGAGGAGGATCGAAAAAATTGGATAAATTATGGGCACCTTGGCGAATTAAATATGTTAGCAATAAAAAAGAATCTGGCTGCCTTTTTTGCAAGATAAATAAGCAAAAAAATGATAAGAAAAATCAGATTGTATTTCGTTCATCTTTTTGCTTTGCGGTCTTAAATCGTTATCCTTATAACAATGGACATCTTTTGATTGCGCCTTATAAACATACTTCAAAATTAGAGGAATTAAATGAAAAAGAAATTCTTGATATACACAAAGTTTTGATTAAAATAAAAAAAATGCTTACAAAAATACTAAATCCCAACGGTTTTAACATCGGTTTTAATATCGGGGAAGATGCCGGGGCAGGCATAGTCGATCATATCCATCTTCACTTAGTACCTCGCTGGAAGGGAGATACGAATTTTATGCCCGTTCTCTCTGAAACAAAAATTATTTCCGAAAGCTTAACCGATCTTTACCAAAAACTAACAAGGAAAAATAAATGAATTCTAATCTCAACATGTTTTCTTCTTATCATACAATTTATAGATTGGCAACTACCTTCACTGACTTACAAAGCTTTGCAATCGGAATAGCCAAAATATACAAAAATGCATTTGAAGTCGATAAGGTTACTGTAGTTTTAAAAAACGTTGACTTAAAAAAATATATTAAAATAACTTTTAAAAACAACCAAAAAATTATAAAAAAAGGCGGCCTTTCAATCCTTACTAAAGTTGAAAAAAACATCCTCAAACAAGAAAATGAATTAATACTGGACAAACGATTGATCTATCCTTTTACATTTATTAAAACTTTAGGTGGTATCTACATCAAAAGAAGTAAAGATTTTAAAAAATTTACTAATCGCGAAAAAAAATGGTTTTACTCATTATGTGAAGAGGTTAGCCTAGGGCTTAAAATATTTAGCCTTTACAAAGAACAACAAAGATTAATACTTAGTTATATAAAATCAATTTCAAATTTTTTGAGCCAACATGTACCAACTTCCCGTCTTCATACCGAACATATCTTTCGGATTTTAAAAGCAATGGAAAAAGAGCTTTCTTTGTCGAAAGCCGAAATAAAATCTCTTGAATTTGCAGCTATTTTACATGATGCCGGAAAAATAAATCTCCCTAAAAAACTTCTTAAAAAACAAAAACCGCTCACTGCACAAGAATTTGAGCTTATTGCTAAGCACCCTCAAAAAGGGATTGAATTGATTAAAGACCTTGAATCTTTAAAACCGGTTATGCCAATTATTTTATATCATCACGAAAGATATGACGGCAAAGGCTATCCTTCCGGATTAAAAGAAAAACAAATCCCGCTTGGGGCAAGAATTTTATCAATAATAGACTCTTTTGATGCTATGTATTTTGGCCGGCCCTACCGGAAAAAAATCCCCCTTGAAACTGTTAAGGACGAACTAAAAAAACAGAAGGGGAAACAATTTGATCCAAAAGTCGTTGATGCTTTATTAAAAATATTAAGACGCAAAAGTATTAAAAAATTCTTAAAACCATGAATATTAAAAAAAATAGATTAAAAAAAATAATTTCTAATTTTACTAATAAAAAAATTTTAGTAATTGGTGATCTTATTTTAGACCGTCATATTTTTGGCAACGTTAACCGAATCTCTCCCGAAGCTCCCGTTCCGGTTGTTTGGGCCAAATCAGAAAAATTTAGAGCTGGCGGAGCCGCAAATGTTGGTGTAAATTTAATAGATTTGGGAGCCAAAGCAACTCTCTGCGGCTCAATTGGTACAGATATCTTTGGCAAGCAATTATATTCATTATTAAGTAAAAAAAAGCTTTCCACAAATTTTATATTTAAAGATAAAAAACGAAGGACTACCTTAAAAACTAGAATTATTGCTCACCACCAGCAAGTTGTTAGAATTGATTGGGAATCAACTGATGATTTTTCAAAAAAATTAATAAACAGTATCATTAATAAGTTAAAAAATAATTTAAATAAATTTGATGCAGTAATCCTTGAAGATTATGGTAAAGGGATGGTTAACCCATTGCTAGTTAATGAACTTCTCAAACTTTGTTTTGAGAATAATAAAATTATCACAGTAGACCCTAAAGAAGACCACTTTCAATACTATCAAGGAGTAACGGCACTGACTCCTAATCTGAATGAGGCAGAAATTGCAACGGGCATCAAAGTTAAAAATAAAAAAACAATACCAAGCATCGGCAAGAAACTCCTCAGAGATTTAAAACCAAAAATGCTTCTTTTGACTTTAGGCGAAGAGGGGATGATGCTTTTTGAAAATCAAAAAGAAAAACATATCCCCACAGCTGCCCTGGAAGTATATGATGTAACTGGAGCCGGCGATACAGTTATTTCTGTATTCACTCTTGCACTTTCTGCAGGAGCCAGCGGCATTGAAGCAGCACAAATTGCAAATTTAGCCGCCGGTTCAGTGGTGGGAAAGCTCGGAGCTGCCACCACCAATCAAAAAGAATTAATAAAGATAATTAGTAAACAATGGAAAAAGAAATTAATATAATCGGAGTAATACCGGCAAGATATGCATCAACCCGCTTGCCACACAAGCTACTGCAAAGTTTATGTGGAAAATCAGTATTACAATGGACTTGGGAAAGTGCATCTGGTGCGCGCTTATTAGATAAACTAATTATTGCTTCTGACCATCCGGAAATTGAAAAAGAAGCAAAAAAGATTGGAGCTGAAGTCGTTAACACCTCAAATCAACATACATCCGGAACTGACAGAATCGCTGAAGCAGTAAGAGATATAGACGCAGGTTTAATAATAAATATTCAGGCCGATGAACCCTTAATTCATCCTTCAATAATCGATAGTCTTGCTCAAGAAATGATCACTACTAAAAATTTAGCAATGGCAACTGTAAAAAAGAAAATTGAAAACCAAAGAGAAGTCCAAAGCCCGGATACAGTAAAAGTAGTTTCTGATAAATTAGATTTCGCAATTTATTTTTCCCGCTTGCCAATACCTTATTCTGGCAATGACAACAATAACACTTATTATAAGCATTTAGGTATTTATGCCTATACTAAAGATTTTCTTTATACTTTTAAAAATTTACCCCCTTCTAAACTCGAAAAATCAGAAAGACTAGAACAACTTAGAGCTCTTGAAGCCGGATATAAAATTAAAGTTATCGAAACTCATTTTGATTCTTTCGGAATCGATGCCAAGGAAGACCTCGACGCAGCCGAAAGAATGTTAATGGAAAAAGGATATGCATAATGATCAAAAAAAATAATAAATTAATTGTGATCGCCGGCCCTTGTGTTATCGAAAGTGAGAAAACTGTCCTTGCAATCGCTCAATATTTAAAAAATGAACTTTCCAAATTTCCGATTCAACTTATCTTCAAAGCAAGCTTTGATAAAGCAAACAGAACTTCACTCCAATCTTACCGGGGCCCCGGGATAACAAAAGGCCTTCAAATATTAGCCAAAGTTAAAAAAGAGACTAATCTCCCTGTCTTAACCGATATTCATTGCTGCCAACAAGCAGATAGAATAAGTCAGGTAGCCGATATTATTCAAATCCCGGCCTTCCTGTCGCGGCAAACTGATTTGATAATTGCCGCAGCAAAAACAAAAAAGATAATAAATATTAAAAAAGGACAATTTATTGCTCCCGAAAATATCAAGCAAATTTTAAAAAAAGTAGAATCAACCGGAAACAAAAAAATATTAATTACCGAACGCGGCACATGCTTTGGCTACAATAACTTAGTAGTTGATTTTCGGACCTTTCCGATTATAAAAAAATTCGGTTATCCAATTATCTTTGATGCAACCCATTCTCTGCAAAAACCATCAGCAGCATCAGGGATATCGGGGGGAGACAGGCAATTCGTAAAACCACTCAGCCTGGCTGCTGCCGCAGCCGGAGTAGACGGCTTTTTCTTAGAAGTCCATCCTAATCCAAAAAAAGCCCGCTCTGACAGCTATACCAGTTACAAACTTCAAGAATTAAAAAAATTAATCGAAAAAATAATTAAAGTGAGAGGGGCTATCAGTTAAAAATAAAAATGAATAAAAAAACTAATAAATTCAACAAAAAATTAATTCTGAAATGGGCAAAAAACGTTTTAATTACTGAAGCGCAAGGCTTGGAAAACGTGAAAACAAAGTTAGGCCAAGAATTTTACGAAGCAATTAAAATTATTTCTCAAAGCAAAGGCAGAGTTGTAATTTCCGGGATGGGAAAAGCCGGAATTATCGGGCAAAAGTTTTCAGCCACACTCTCCTCAACTGGAACGTCAAGTTTTTGGCTCCATGCCGCGGAGGCTGTCCACGGAGATTTAGGGCGAATCAAAAAAAATGATATTGTAATAATCTTGTCTTATAGCGGCCAAACTGATGAAATAAAAAATTTAATTCCATTTATTAAAAAAATTGGTTCAAAAATGATTGCAATAACTGGAAATCCCGATTCTAATTTAGCTCAATATGCAAATGTAACAATTAATGTAGCAGTTGACAAAGAAGCCTGCGGCCTTGGTTTAGCACCCACTACATCAACTACTGCAATGCTTGCAATCTGTGATGCAATTTCTGTGGTTTTACAAAAAATAAAAGGTTTTAAAGAAAAAGACTTTGCATCTTTTCATCCCCGCGGATCTCTCGGCAGAAAATTACTGCTTCAGGTTTCTGATATTATGAGAAAAAAGAAATCAAATCCTGTGGTCGCCGCAGACACTTTAATTGAGCAGGTATTGCTGGAAATCACTTCTGCCCATGCTGGTGCAGCTACTGTTGTAGACAAAAATAATAAAATAATCGGAATTTTTACCGATGGAGATTTACGGAGAAATTTAAAGAAAAATAAAAATATTTTAAATCAAAAAGTTAAATTTGTTATGTCTAATAAACCCACCACTATCAAAGAAAATGCTTTGGCTTCCCGTGCTCTTAAAATTTTAGAGAAAAAAAAGATAGATGAGATCCCTGTTGTTGATAAAAATAATCATCCGGTAGGGATGCTTGACATCCAAGATTTAATTGCTGCCGGACTGGTATAATCATTAACACTAGTTCCGATAGACGACAGACGATAGACGAAAAGACGAAAAATACATATAAAATAAAATATGAAAAAGAAGAATTTAAAAGAAATTAAAAAGAAGTTAGCTAAGATAAAACTTCTGATATTAGACGTTGATGGCGTGTTAACTAAAGAAGAGATAGTTTATGACGACCAGGGCCGAGAACTTAAAATGTTTAATGTAAAAGACGGATTAGGCGTATATCTTCTTTCTTTGATCGGAGTAAAAACTATATTTCTTTCTGCTAAAAATTCACCGATTTTAAAGCAACGAGCAAAAGATATGCATGTTGTTGAAGTCCGCGGCGGGAAAATACCTAAAGAAAAAGAATTAAAACAAATAAAAAGTAAGTATCAAGTTAAGGAAGAAGAAATTTGCTTTATTGGTGATGATTTAATTGATCTAGGGATGATCGAGAAAGCCGGAGTAGGAGTGGCAGTTAAAAATTCTTTTCCCGAAATAAAAAAAGCTGCTGATTATGTAACTTCCCGCCGGGGCGGAGAAGGTGCCGTAAGAGAGATTGCTGATTTAATAATTAATGCCAAAAGAGCAAAAAAGACTATTTTAGAGTTTATCAAAAACCCTAAATAAGCCCTACAATCTGATTAGCTTGACTTTATCCTTTTATCTGATATATTAATATTCTTTTACAACCGAAGCCATGAAATACTTATATTTTTTAATAATTATCTTTATTTTTTCTACGATTTATTCTCCCGGTGCCGATAGCAGCACCAAGCAGGAAATAAAAGATTTTTATCTTTCCAATTTCAAAAAAGACGGCTCCAGTGACTGGGAGGTCGAAGGAAAAAATGCAATCGTCGATGGTGATAATATCGATATCACCACCATGAATGCACATTATTACCTGGAAAACGACACAATATCAGTTAAATCAGATAAAGGAAAGATAAATAAAAAAAATCAAAATATCGAACTTGATGGAAATGTAAAAATAGAAAACAAAGAAGGTTGGAACTTGATAACAGATCATCTCAATTGGCAAAGAAGAGACAACTACATCAAAACTGACTCAGCGGTACAAACCGAAAAAGATTCTTTTATCGTAAAGGCAAACGGCTTATATGCTGACTCCCAACTTAAAAAAGCTGATTTTAAAAAAAATGTTCAGGTCACCCATACTGATAAAGATAAGAAAAACACTACTACCATAAATTGTTCCGGGCCTCTGGAAATCGATTATAATAAAGGACAGGCAACTTTTCACGATAATGTAGTAGTAAACCATCAGCAAGGAAAGCTTTTTTCTGACCTGGCAATTCTATTTTTCGATTCAAAAGATAAAAAAATAGTTAAAATCGTATCCAAAGGAAATGTAAAAATAGTACGAGACGACAATGTTACATT
The DNA here is from genome assembly GCA_964605645.1 of uncultured Planctomycetia bacterium. Classification (GTDB taxonomy): domain Bacteria; phylum Omnitrophota; class Gorgyraeia; order Duberdicusellales; family 4484-171; genus PXAH01. The sequence continues at coordinate 11,374 of CAZSDJ010000008.1, read as the reverse complement.
CGCGGAAACAGCAACTTATTTAGCAAAAGAAGAAAAACTAATTTTAGAGGGCAGCCCCCGCTTAATTTATTTTCCAAAAGAAAACGACAAAGGTTCTTCAGGTTTTTTTGGTTTAGATTAATATTAAAAAAATCAAATTTAAAATGCGTCTTTTAGAAGTTAAAAATTTAGTTAAAAGCTATGGAGCAAATACGGTAGTAAAAGATCTTTCTCTTTCTGTAAAAAGAGGAGAGGTGGTTGGCTTACTTGGCCCAAACGGAGCTGGTAAAACTACTAGTTTTTATATGATTGTCGGGATAATTTCACCCGATAAAGGTAAAATTCTTTTTGACAACGAAGATATCACTTACTTGCCTATCCACCTACGCGCAAAGTTTGGCATCGGTTACCTTTCACAAGAACCATCTGTATTTAGAAAGCTTACAGTAGAAGAAAATATTTTAGCAATCTTAGAAACTTTACCCATAAATAAAAGGGAAAGGTTAAACCGCCTCGGCCATCTTTTAACAGAGCTCAATATTTCTCATTTAAGAAAAAATTTAGCTTATACTTTAAGCGGTGGTGAGATGCGAAGATTAGAAATTACCAGAGCTTTGGTAACCAACCCTTCTTTTCTTTTGCTTGATGAACCTTTTTCCGGGATTGACCCGATTGTAGTAAAAGAAGCACAGGAAATAATCGGAGAGCTCAGGGGTAAAGGGCTCGGTATTTTGATTACTGACCATAATGTGCGAGAAACATTATCGATAACCGATAGAGCGTACTTAATTACAGAAGGGAAAATATTAACTGCCGGGAATTCAGAAGAATTAATTAATCACGATCGAGCTCGTGAAGTATACCTAGGAAAAGATTTTAAAATGTAATCCACCTGCCTGCCGGCAGGCAGGGATTACACTGGTTACAAGTAAATATCGCACTTACAGAAAACACAGAAAAATTTCGATTTATTAACATATTATACGAGGAGATAACATGGAAGTAGATGTAAAAAGAGTTGACAAATTAAAGCATAAATTAGATATAAAGTTGTCAGGAAAAGAATTTAGCGATAAAAAAAATAAATTTTATCGAGAAGCTTCGAAAAAGCTAAAAGTTCCCGGTTTTCGACCCGGGAAAGCCCCCTTGGATATAATAAAAAAACATCACCAGAACACACTTCAAGATGAATTCATCAAACAACATCTTCCGGTAATCTATCAACAAGCCCTGGAAGAAAATAAAATATCACCAGCTGGTATGCCAAAAATTTCTGATATAAAAGTTACTGAAGACGCTTTAAGCTTTACAGCTGAAGTTGAAACCCAACCAAAAATAGAAGTTCAAGAAAATCTTTACAAAAATATAAGAATTAAAGACCAAAAAGTTGAACCTGATTTTAAGCAAATAAATGAACTCATAAAAAAATTTAAAGAAGGGGTAAAAAAAATCTCTGAAAAAGAACTAGATGAACAAAAATTGGCTAAATGGGCTTCTTATCCAAATATAGATTCTTTTAAAGCGGCAATTGCCGCCCAAATTCATCTTGATAACTTACAAAAAAGAAGGCGTGAAATCGATAACCAAATCCGGGCTCATCTGCTAAAAAATATTAAAATTAATGTTCCAAGATCCGAAGTAGAAAGATACCACAAACAATTAGTAGGGCGTCAAATACAGCAATTGCAGCAACAGGGCTTAAAAGAAGACGATTTAAAAAAATACAAAGATGACTTTGAAAAAAAATTAAAGCCAATGGCCGAAGACGAAGTAAAATTTTTCTATATTTTAAGAGCTATTGCAAAAAAAGAAAACATAAAAGAAGATAAAGGTATGGCTGAAGCGGTACTCGGCCTTATCTTAAGTGAAGCAGTATTTAAATAGTTAATGGAGGTAAAAGATGAAAAATCAGGCTTATGTTCCAATGGTTATTGAAAAAACTGGCAGGGTTGAGCGCGCCTATGATATATTTTCCCGTCTGCTTAAAGATAGAATAATTTTTATTGGTACCCCGATTAATGACTCGGTTGCCAATGTAGTAATTGCCCAAATGCTATTTTTGCAAATGGAAGACGTAAAAAAAGATATAAACCTCTACATCAATTCGCCCGGAGGCGCAATAACCGCCGGTATGGCAATTTACGATACGATGCAATTTGTAAAATGTAATGTTGCTACCTATTGTGTCGGCCAAGCCGCCTCCTTAGGTGCACTACTTCTTGCCTCAGGTAGTAAAAACAAAAGATTTGCTTTGCCTAATTCTAGAATAATGATTCATCAACCTTGGGGCGGCTATCAAGGGACTGCCGCAGATATTGCAATCCATGCCAAAGAAATAATCAATATTAAAACAAAAGTAAACCAAATTTTAGCCGAACATACAAAAAAACCCACTAACCAAATTGAAAAAGATACCGATCGCGATTATTTTATGTCGGCAGATGAAGCAAAAAACTACGGGATAGTAGATGAAGTTATCCTAAAATCCAAAAAACAAAGTTAAAGGAGAGTTATCATGAAACGTAAAAATTTAATGACCCCCGGCCCTTCGCCGGTTCCGTCTTTTATTCGGGAAATATTGGCTCAAGAAATAATTCATCACAGAACTGATGAATTTAGAAACATTTTGGCAAAAGTACACAAGGGACTGCAAGATCTTCTTTTAACCAAAAATCCGGTAGTAGTACTTGCCGCGTCCGGAACAGGAGCAATGGAAGCTGCCGTAAGTAATTTATTCTCAACAGGAGATAAAGTAATTACAATTGCCGGCGGGAAATTCGGCCAACGTTGGACAGAAATCGCTAAAAGCTTCTCTTTAGACGTAATTGAAATGGAACTAAACTGGGGTGATCCCGTTAGCCCCCGGGCTTTAGAAAAATTGCTGAACGAAAATAAGCAAGTCAAGGCTGTATTTACTACACTTTGTGAAACCTCAACCGCAACTGTCTATGACATAGAAACTATTACAAAAATTGCCAAAAATGCCGGTGCAATCACTATAGTTGATGCAATCAGCGGACTCGGCCAAGATCGATTGCTTACTGACCGGTGGGGAGTTGATGTTGTAGTCAGCGGTTCTCAAAAAGGTTTAATGCTCCCGCCCGGTTTATCTTTTATCAGTGTGGGGGAGAAAGCAAAAGAATTAATCGAAAAATCAAGTTTACCTAAATATTATTTTAGCTTAAAAAAAGCTTTGGATAAGCATAAAACCAATGACACCCCTTATACACCAGCTGTTACGCTAATTATGGCCTTAGCAGCCGCTTTAACAGAAATTAATCAAGAAGGTATTCAAAAACGCTGGGAAAGGTTTGAAAAGCTAGCGAAAGCTACCAGAGCAGCCGGGGAAGCCTTGGGACTTTCTATTCTTTCCGGCAGCCCTTCCGCATCTGTGACTGCAATTAAGGTTCCTGAAAATATAAAATCTTCCGAAATCGTAAAACTATTACGAAATGAATATGGTTTAAGCATCGCCGGAGGGCAAGCGCAACTAAAAGATAAAATAATACGAATTGCCCACATGGGTTGGATTAATGAACAAGATTTAATTTCCTGTTTTTCACTACTGGAAGTTGCACTAAAAAAGATGGGTCATAAATTTAATAGCGGCAGTTCATTGGCACAGTTAGAGGAGGTTCTTTATGGCTGATAAAGTTTTAATATCAGACAAATTAAGCAAAGAAGGGATACAAATCTTAGAAAAAGCAGGCTTTGATATTGACTGCAAATACGATCTTGCGCCTGAACAATTAAAAAAGAAAATAGTCAACTACCAAGCGATAATAATCAGAAGCGGGACCAAGCTCACTGAAGAAATCATAAAAGAAGCTAAAAAGTTAAAGTTTATAGCTAGAGCAGGAGTAGGCGTAGATAATATTGATATAAAAGCGGCTACTAATTGTGGTGTAATTGTAATGAACGCACCCGGCGGAAATACAATTTCAACTTGCGAACAAACTTTTGCCTTGTTACTTTCGGTAGCCAGAAATATTCCTTTTGCTTATAATTCTTTGAAAAATAAAAAGTGGGAAAGAGCAAAATTCAAAGGCACTGAACTTTATCATAAAAAATTAGGGATTATTGGTTTGGGACGAATTGGAAAAGAAGTTGCAAAACGAGCCTTATCCTTTGGGATGGAAATTTCTGTATATGATCCCTTTTTACAGAAAGAAATTGCAGAACGGCTGGGGGTAAAATCTGTGAGTTTAGAAGAACTTCTTAAAGTTTCTGAATTCATTACTGTTCACACCCCTCTGACAGAAAACACCAAAGATCTTATTTCAGATAAAGAATTTTTAATAATGAAACCAACTGCTTTCGTCATAAATTGCGCAAGAGGCGGGATTATAAACGAAAATGCTTTGGCTAAAGCTTTAGCCGACAAACAAATAGCCGGAGCTGCTGTTGATGTTTATTCTAAGGAACCTCCACTTGATTTAAAACTTATCGATGCAGAAGGTTTAATTGTAACTCCCCATCTGGGAGCATCAACTAAAGAAGCCCAAGTAAATGTTGCTATTGAAGCAGCAAACTCAATAAAAGATGCTTTGCTGGGTAAAGCAATCAACAACGCCATTAATTATGCTCAACTTGAACCGGAAACCTATCAAGCAATGCAGCCTTACTTTGATTTAGCAGATAAAATGGGAAGTTTTATTTCTCAATTATCAGAAGGAGCGATTAAGTCAGTAAAGATATCTTATCTCGGCAAAATATCTAGTCAAAAGGTTGATATTATCAGCGGGATATTTTTAAAAGGGCTTTTATCGCAACAAGTAGAGAAAGATATCAATCAGATTAACGCCATCGATGTAGCTAAAGAACGAGGCATAAAAATTGAGCAAATCAAAGCACCGGAAGAAGAAGAATACGTTAATTCGATCCGAGTTAAAATCGTAACCGACAACGAAGAAAGAAGCTTAGAGGGGACTCTCTTTGCAAACTCTGATCCTCGCTTTGTGAGTGTAGATGGCGTTTATCTGGAAGTTTCACCTTCTAATTACATGTTAGTTATCAACAATAAAGACATGCCGGGAGTAATCGGTTTCTTGGGGACTACATTGGGAGAAGATAATGTAAATATAGCCGGTATGAGTTTAGGCAGGCATACCCCAAAAGGGATTGCCCTTACAGTTCTTAATTTAGATAATGCACCCGAAGAAAAAATAATTGAAAAAATCAAGGCTAATCCAAATATGTTATCAGTGAAAGTAATCAAACTCTAAAATGATTATCATCTACCAATTACAAATCTCTTACGAATATACGAATAATGATAATTACCGTTAACAAATAAAAAAAGCGCAGTCCTGTGTTGCCAGGAAAAAATAAACAAACAAAAAGATGAATACTGTACTAGTCGGTTTACAATGGGGGGATGAAGGTAAAGGTAAGGTAATTGATTATCTTTGCCATAATTCCGACGTAATAATCCGGTTTCAAGGTGGCAATAACGCCGGCCATACGGTGATTGCAAATAAGAAAAAATTTGTTTTTCACCTTGTGCCTTCCGGTATTTTACACAAAAATAAAATTTGTGTTATCGGCCAAGGTGTAGTGATAGACCCGGAAGTACTTTTAGCTGAAATTGACAATTTAAAACAAGCCGGGATTAAAGTTTCCAGCAAAAATTTAAAAATATCGAATTTTTCACACATTATAATGCCTTACCATCGTATCATTGATGCCTTGCGAGAACAAAGAAGAATTCAAAAGATCGGCACCACAAAACGAGGAATCGGCCCTTGTTATAAAGATAGGGTTTCTCGCTGCGGGATCAGAATCGGTGATTTTATCGACCCTAACTTATTTTCTTTGAAATTAAAAGACAATCTCCGGGAAAAAAATCCTATTTTTAAAAATGCTTACGGACAAAAAGAATTTAATTTTAAAAGTGTCTACAATAAATATAATAAATTGGCTGTTCGCTTAAAACCTTTTGTTTGTGATGTGACTGATTTTTTCTATCAAAAACAAGATAAAAATTTTCTCTTTGAAGGAGCTCAAGGAACTTTTTTAGATATCGATGCAGGAACTTATCCTTTTGTTACTTCTTCTTCAGTTGTTGCTGCCAACGCATCGCTTGGTTCCGGATTAGCGTACCTCAAAATTGCCAGAAAAATCGGCGTCGCCAAAGCTTATACTACTCGAGTCGGAGAGGGGCCTTTTCCTACTGAACTAACCGGTAAAGAATCAAAATACTTAAGAGAAGAAGGAGGGGAATTTGGCGCAACCACAGGTAGGCCAAGAAGATGCGGCTGTCTTGATTTAGTTTTATTAAAGAGAGCAGTCCAAGTTAATGATATTAATCAATTAATTATCACTAAATTGGATGTTTTGAGCAATCTTAAAAAGATAAAAGTTTGCATTAAATATAAAAAAAATAAAAAAATATTAAATAAGTTTCCTTATTCCTTAGAAAAAATTGAACCTTACTATCAAGAATTTAAAGGTTGGAATACAGATATCAGCAAAATTAAAAGTTTTTCGAAACTGCCAAAGGAAGCAAAAACATATCTTAATTATATTGAAAGGTATCTTCGGGTTCCGATCAGTTTTATATCAGTCGGAAAAGAACGTAAAGAAATATTCCGTAAAAAAAAGGGAGAAAGTTAAAATGGAATTAATTCTTGTCTTCGCGGGATCTCTAATCGCGCTCATTTTTTGTGGTTACTTAATTCGTTGGATATTAAAACAGCCTCAGGGTAACGATAAGATGATCCAAATCACTAATTACATTTTTGAAGGTGCAAAAAGTTACTTGCGCCAACAATATAAAGTAGTTGGAATATTTTTTGCTGTAGTTTTTCTGATTTTACTATTGATGGCTTTAAAAGGCTTACTGGTGATATTTGTTCCTTTTGCTTTTTTAACCGGTGGGCTTTTTTCCGGTTTTTGCGGCTTTTTGGGGATGTATATTTCAACAAAATCAAATGCCCGTACTACTCAAGCCACGCTTTTTAGTTTAAACAAAGGCCTCCGGGTAGCTTTTAGTGCAGGGATGGTAATGGGGCTTATTGTTGTCGGGCTAGGCTTAATCTTTTTAACCGGTTGGTTTGTCTTTTTAAAATTATATTATTCAAATAACCCACTCCCTTACGGTAGTGACCTTTTTACCGCGGTTACCTCCACGATGCTTTGTTTTGGGATGGGTGCTTCCGGTTATGCTCTTTTTGCTCGTTTAGGTGGCGGAATCTATACTAAAGCCGCAGATGTGGGGGCAGATTTAGTAGGTAAAGTCGAGGCCGGGATCCCGGAAGACGACCCCAGAAATCCGGCAGTTATCGCTGATCTAGTTGGTGACAATGTCGGAGATGTAGCCGGAATGGGAGCAGATCTCTTTGAATCTTATGTCGGCTCAATCGTTGCGGCGATGGCTCTCGCTGCCGCCGCCGGGTTAGGGTTAAGAGGGATTATCGCTCCTTTGTTGCTGGCTACCGGGGGGATCATTGCTTCTCTCCTGGGCTACTTTTTTGTCCGCACCAAAGAAGATGCTACTCAAAACTCACTGCTTAAGGCATTACGCAAAGGTGTTTGGACTGCAGCAATCTTAACTATTGTTTTTTCATTTTTTATTATTCGCAATTATCTTCCTCAACATATGGGTATTTTTGGTTCAGTTGTAATTGGGCTTTTAGCCGGCATTTTGATTGGGCAATTTACGGAATATTTTACTTCTGCGCACTACAAGCCAACTAAAACACTGGCTAAATCTTCTGAAACCGGAACCGCTACTTTTATCATTGAAGGACTTTCTTTGGGGATGATCTCTCCCCTGGGCGCAGTAATTACCGTTAGTGCTGCAATTTTAGGTAGCTTTGCAATGAGCGGCGGTTTCCAAAATTTTACTGTCGGCCTTTATGGAATTGGGATATCAGCGGTGGGGATGCTTTCAACTTTAGGGATAACTTTAGCAACCGATGCCTACGGCCCAGTTGCTGATAACGCCGGCGGGATTGCAGAAATGGCTGAACTCGAACCGGCAGTAAGAACAAAAACAGATCAACTTGATTCATTGGGAAACACTACAGCTGCAACCGGCAAAGGCTTTGCTATCGGATCAGCAGCTCTTACCGCTTTAGCTTTAATTGTCGCTTACCGCAATCACTTAATAAACGAAGCCGGCCGGTTAAACATTACTTTAGACTTAAATTTAACTCTACTGGAACCGAATATAATCATCGGTTTATTTATAGGAGCACTTCTTCCTTTTGCTTTTTGCGCACTTTCCTTAAAAGCAGTGGGCAGAGCAGCAGCCTCAATCATTGAAGAAGTCAGAAGGCAATTTTCTCAAATAAAAGGGCTGTTAGCAGGGAACGCTAAGCCGGATTACCCGCGCTGTGTAGCAATCACTACCAAAGCTGCCCAAAAAGAAATGATTTTGCCTTCTCTTTTAGCAATTATCGCTCCTATTGCAATTGGCATTTTGTTAGGTGTAAAAGGTACGATGGGCTTATTGATTGGGGCTTTAACCTCCGGCTTTGTACTTGCAATCATGATGGCTAATGCCGGCGGCGCCTGGGACAATGCGAAAAAATACATTGAAGAAGGCCATCATGGCGGCAAAGGATCCGATCCCCATAAAGCTGCAGTTACTGGTGATACTATCGGCGATCCTTGCAAAGATACTGCCGGGCCTTCTCTTAACATTTTAATTAAATTGATGTCGATGGTCTCTATCGTATTCAGCGGACTAGTTATCACATTTAGCCTCTTTAAGTAAGAAAAGAGGACGAAAGATACAAAAAACAAGATACAAGATACAAACAAATTTCAATATTCAATAACCAACAATCAAACAAAAATGTACTATTCACAGGTGATATTAACAATTAAAAATTATCAACGAAAGTTTGGTTATTTGAATTTGGTTATTGGTTATTGTTTGATTATTGTATCTTGTCTCTTGGTTATTTCGTAAGTTAATATGGATGTTAAATTAAAAGAATGCCAAAAACACTTAGCCAAAAAAGAAAAAGATTGGGAAAACCTTTGCTTAAGATGTGGTGCTTGTTGCGGGTCTTTAGACGATCCTTGCATCCATCTCAAACAAGATAAAAACAACAACTATTACTGTCAAATTTATTCAGAACGTTTCGGGATCAGAAAAACTGTTAGCGGCGATATTTTTCGGTGTATCAGCATCAAGCAGCTTCTTGGCACTCATTGGAAAGGTGATCACCGCTGTGTCTATAAAAAATGAAAAAAATCAAAGGGATTAATCTGGGCAGTTGGCTTTTGATGGAGGGTTACATTTTAGGTGGCCCCAACATAGCCGAAAGCAAAATAAAGAAAGATTTTCAAAGAATTTATGGAAAAAAAGAGTTAATTAAGTTTGAAAAAGCATTTTGGAATAATTTTATTCAAAAGAATGATTTTAAAAAAATCGCCGAAACTAAAGCTAAATATATCAGATTGCCTTTTAACCACAAGTTAATAGAAGACAAACCTTATTCTTACTCAAAAAATAAAATAAAATTAATAAAAAACGCCTTAGACTGGGCGTCCGATTTCAAGTTAAAAGTAATCCTCGACCTGCATGCTGCCCCCGGTTCCCAAAACTGTGATTGGCACGGTGATTCAATGGGTGTTGCTAAGTTTTGGCAAAAGAAATCATATCGAGACAGGGCTGTAAAAATTTGGCAATATTTATCAGATAAATTTAAAAACCACCCCGGCTTAGGCGGTTACGACCTGCTCAATGAACCGGTTACAGGGAGTAAAAACATCCCTTTAATCAAAGATTATTATAAAAAAACAATAAGCACCATTCGCAAAGTTGATAAAAATAATCCTATTTTTCTCGAAGGTAATTGCTGGGCCCAACAAATCGATTTTTTAAAAGATTTAATATCAGATAATATAAAAATCAGCATTCACGCCTATGCGCCACTCTCTTATGTTTATAATTTTAAAAGGAATTTAAATTATCCGGGAAAAATTGAAGGCCAAGTTTGGAACCGATCAACTATTTATAAATATATACGTCCTTATGCCGATTTTTCCCGAAAAAATAATGTAGATATTTTAGTAGGCGAATTCGGTATCAATTGGAGAGGAGGCTGTTTTGGCGAAAAAGAATATCTAGATGATTTACTATCTACCTTTGATGCTTATGGTTTTGGTTACACTTACTGGACTTACAAGGCTATTGCAAATTCATGCTTTCCCGATGGCTTACACCAATACAATGATAATAACAACTACACAAAGAGAGAAGGCCCAACTTACGGCTGGCAAAATTATTTAAACTATTGGGGCAAAGAAAAAAAAGAAATAGAAAAATTTTGGCAAACAAAAAATTTTACGCCGAATAAAGATTTACTAAATATTTTAAAAAAACACTTTAAACTTAAGACTTAAAACTTAGAACTTAGAACTTATAATGATTGTCCCTGCTTTACTTAGTGACGATAAACAAAAAATGCAAAAAATGCTTGATACTTGCGCCGGCTTCGCAAAGCTTGTTCAAATAGATATCATGGATGGTAAATTTGTACCTTCAACAAGTATAACTGCAGAAGAATTGGTAGAACTAAACACTAACGTCTCCTCTGAACTTCACCTGATGACAGAAGACCCGTTTGCCTGGCTTGAACCGGCAGCGCAGCTTGGTTCAAAACGAATAATATTTCACCTGGAAACAAAAATAGATCAGCAAAAATTAATTTCTGAAATAAAAAAAAGGCAGATTGAAGTTGGAGTTTCCCTAAATCCTGAAACAAATATTGAGAAATTAAAACCGTTCATCGACAATATTGATCTCGTATTATTCATGTCAGTTAACCCCGGCTTCTACGGAGCACCTTTTATCCCGGAAGTTTTAGATAAAATTAAAAAATTTAAACAAATTTGGCCCCATAAAAAAACTGCTATCGATGGAGGAGTCAAGGCTGATAATCTTTCGGAAATAAAAAGCCTTGGTTTAGATTATATTTGCATCGGCAGTGCAATCCTTAAGTCAGACGACCCTAAACAAGCTTTTTTAAACTTTAGCCGTTAGATGCCTACGAATTTAAAAAAAGTCTTATTGCATATCTGCTGTGGCGTTTGCGCAAGCCATGCCATAGAAGAACTACAGTCTCGAGATTATTCCGTATCCGGTTATTTTTACAATCCTAATATCCATCCTTACAAAGAATATTTGCTGAGAAAAAAAGAAGCTGAAAAAATAGCTAATCTTTATAACATAAAAATGTTAGAAGGCGATTATGAACTTAAGATGTGGAAAAATACCTGCGATAGATTCAGCCAAGAAAAAGAAGGCGGCAGGCGCTGCAATCTTTGCTTTAAGTTAAGGCTTGAAAAAACTTACAAAGCAGCAGAAGAAAAGAACTTCGCTGGTTTTACCAGCACCTTAACGATCAGCCCCCATAAAAACAGCCAAAAAATTTTT
>CAZSDJ010000007.1:46302-55816 GCA_964605645.1 uncultured Planctomycetia bacterium | reverse complement strand
AGGATTAAGCCAATGGAAGATTTGCTTAGTCCCGCCTCTTCCAAGGTTTCGGCAAAGGAAATTTCTTTGGCTGTGGCTATGGCTTCAGCAGTCCGTGAGAAAATCTTTGCCGAGTTTCCTTGGACCTGATAAACCCTTGTAGCGGCCGGGTCTTTGCTGCTGCCTGTATGTACTCTGCCTTTTAACTCCTGCCCAAGAAAGCCTCTTAAAACACGCCTGGCTTGTGGGCTGCCTGAAGCTTCAAAGGGTGTGGCTTTTCCATTGTTATCAAGCACCGCCAGAATCTTCTTCCGGGTAGAAGGGCCAAATAATATCCCTGTGGGGCCGCGGCGGGCATTTACAGCGGCGGCATAATATTCTTCTTCACCGTTATCAGGGTTTTCTCTAACTATTATGTACGGAGCGCCGCTATCCCCTCCCACAGCCTCTCCTCCCAGAAGCATAACAGCATCTCCTCCTATGGGCATCAGCAGGCCCGCTGAAACAGTTCCGTTATACCCGCTTACCAATACGGCAACATCTCCCTCTGAGAAACCAGAAAATGGAATTGGTTCAAGCTTTACCTCATCACAAGGGATAGCCAGAATAGCGATATCATCATAAAAACTAAAAATATTCTCATTGCGTATTAACACCTGGGCAGCTCCGAGCTCCTCTCCTTGATGGGTCAAGAGAGTAATATCTTCTCTCTCGCCAACCACATGGGTGTTGGTAACAATCAGATAATAACCCCCATATTCGCCAAAAACAAACCAGCTGCCATTATCGGTTTTGCCTATGCTCCTGCTAAAAACGCCCGCTGCTTTAGCCCTAGTTAATCTCCTTTTTCTCTCTCTCCTCTCCTCCGCACTGTTTGATAATTCATCGGCTGCAGCCCGCATCCTCCCGGCTATCTTCCCGGGGTTATCCTGTAGGACAATTTCGATAAGGATTAAGCCAATGGAAGATTCGCTTAGTCCCGCGTCTTCCAAGGTTTCGGCAAGGGTAGTAAATGATTCGGCTATCTCCCCGGGGTTATCCTGTAGGGTGATTCCGCTAAGAATTAAGCCAATGAAATATTCGTCTACTCCCGCCTTTTCCAAGGTTTTGGCAAGTGTAGCTAATGCCTGAGGGGCACCTTCTTCTTGTAAGCTCTCGGCTATCTCCACGGGGTTATGTCGGGTGATTCCGCTAAGGATAGCGCCAATAAAATATTTGCCTACTCCCGCCTTTTCCAAGGTTTTGGCAAGGGTAGTAAATGATTCGGCTATCTCCTCCGCACTGTTTGATAATTCATCGGTTATCTCCTTGGGGTTATCCTGTAGGACAATTTCGATAAGGATTAAGCCAATGGAAGATTCGCTTAGTCCCGCGTCTTCCAAGGTTTCGGCAAGGGTAGTAAATGATTCGGCTATCTCCCCGGGGTTATCCTGTAGGGTGATTTCGTTAAGGATTAAGTCAATGGAAGATTCGCTTAGTCCCGCCTTTTCCAAGGTTTTGGCAAGGATGGCAAGTGCCTGTAAGCCTGCGGCTGCTGCCAGGACAACCCCCGCCAGCGACAAGCCTGCTGCTGCTGCCAGGACAACCCCGGCAAGAGGGCTAACCAAGGCACCGACAGCTAAAGCTGCGGCCGGAATAGCCATTACACCCAGCATCTCAACTGAGGCAAACCCGCTCCGGGAAGGATTTCTCTTTCCTGTAATGGAGCTGATTGCATGGCTGACTCTAACGTATCCTTTAACTGCCCCTGCAATAACTAATAAGCCTGCGGCTGCTGCCGGGACAACCCCGGCAAGAGGGCTAACCAAGACACCGACAGCTAAAGCTGCGGCAGGTGCCCAAGAAGAGCCTGTCTTGAGCTTGTATGCGCTTGTTGCTGTAACGTATCCTTTAACTGCCCCTGCAATAACTAATAAGCCTGCTGCTGCCAGGACAACCCCGGCAAGAGGGCTAACCAAGGCACCGACAGCTAAAGCAACAACAGGAATGGCCATTACCGGAAGCATCTCAACTGAGGCAAACCCGCCACGCTCGCCATCCCTCTTCTGCTCAAGAAAGCCTCCTATATACTCACGAACAAGGCTTCTGAAAAAATTCCTAAAACTCAATTCAGGAGATAAAATACAGGAATTCACCGCTATCCTGGCAGCCAGAGGCCAATCTATAGGATGATTTTCTCCCCTAAGTTTTCTCACCAGAGCCCGCACATATCTTCTGGCAACAGCATGTTCCTCTCTTTTTATAAAGCTGTTATAAAAAATAATTGCGGCTTCTAGGAATTTACCCCTTATTGCTCTACCTAAAATTGTAGAGCCTACATACTTACTGACAAAAACATTTTCCTGGCCAAACCAGCCCATTTCTTCTGCAAAAATAATTGCTGCAAGATAGGCAATAAACTCATGTTTAGCTAAATCATCCCTATCTCTCCCCAGGCTAAAAGAATAACCTCCTTTTGGATCCATCTTATAATTAAGAATATTATGGCCGATTTCATGAGCCAGAGTTAAAAACAACAATTTCATTGTGCTTATTGGTAAGCGAGAACTATCTACTTGAACAAAACTTATATTAAAATCTGAATTGCTGGAATGAAAACCAACTTTAGCTTTGCTTCGAATCTTTGCTCTTATAGCGGCTCTGCTTTCTTCGGGCAAAAGCCCCGTTGAGTGTTGAACCACAGTCAATGTATCTTCCAGCCACTGCTTAAGCACACCGACGTATTTTTCATCTTCAAGATCACCTTCACCTTCTACAAGATTAAGCACAACATAAATATCTGGTTCCCTTATTCGTCCTTTTGCAGCTGCAACCTCCCCTGGAAGCTCCATGCGCCTGTCCCCCGCAGCCAAACCTGTTCTAACAGGTTGATTGGCGTAGGCGGACTCGACATTGGACATTGGACTTCGGACATTGGGCATTTTATCAACTGAACCTGGCTGTGCTAACTTTGTAGGTGGGGACTTTAGAGTAACAGCACTCAGCAAGTGCCCTAACCTCTTCTGCAACCACCTGAGTGAGCGGCTCAAAGTGGTCTCTAACCTGCTCCTTAACTGTGCCGTCTTGGCAGATAAGGAAGTTGTAAACCTTATTGCTGATGTCCCGAGCTGAGGCAAAAATCTTGCCGTCGCCTGTAGCCACGAAATGACTAAACTTAAGTGTAGGAATAATTTGTGGTGCCATAATACACCTCCGTTTATTATCTGTGTTAATCGGTTTTTAATCTGTGTGAATCTGTGTTCTAATAAAGTTGCAGAAGTTCTGCAAACATCTGTTGGGGAGGCGACGTTAGCACGAGAACCGTCTGCAACTTGATCTATTTTTACTGGATTATCTTTGTGTTCTTTTGTAGGATGTGATATAGCCCATAGTTCATGAGTTAATTGAGAATTATTAGGATCTTCAGGAAGGATTATATAATTGCGGCCGTCTTTATGATAGATTGCAGCACCTAGGCTCCAACTTGGTGGGCCGCGTACTAATTTGGTATTGCCAATAATTAAACTTACAAATATCTTTAAGAAATCTAAGACACCTAAATGTTCTGTTTCATTTACTGCTTCTCCTATTTTTCTTCTAGCTTCTCTAAAGCTGATCGGATCAAAATTGTCTATACCGCCTCTTGTTGCGACTTCTTCAGCAACTTCATCAGCTGATTTACCTTCTGAAGAAGAATCGGTTGGTTTTTTAGCCGGGAATCTAAGATTATGTCGCTGAGGTTGCTTTTTCATTGGTTCAGAGGATGGATAATGATCAAAAATTGCTTCCAACTTGCCGCGACAACCACCATCTGTAGTATGGCTCCCCCCGTCTAAGGCTTCTACTCTCTCTAAATCAAGCCTGTTATCATCACCTATTGAACCTAAAACTTGCAGCATAGCATGGCTATTGTTATTGCTCTGGATTAAGCCGGGGTTTGTTTCTGCCGCAGTTCTGCTTGGCCTGCCGACATTAACACAAACTGCCTGGGGAAATTCAGTTAAAAGCCCTCTGTCTAAGCCGAATTTATCAGCTCTATCGCCAGCGATTAAAGAAACCGAAGCCATTGCTTGGGCTAGTTCTTTCGGAGATTCAGGAAACCTCTCTCCTTCTGAAAAAAATCTTATAAATTCCCGGCATCCATTTATTAAAAATTTACCATCTTCATCAATAGTAAACAAAGAACTCTCTTCCCCCTGCCTTGTTTTTTTTATTTGCGCAAGTAAAATTGAAATTATCTCCCTGCTTTCTCTATTAACCTCATCATCCCCAAGCATCCTACCCAGCTCTACAGCAATAAAACCCATTAATTTTAATGATACTTCATGCATATCCATTTTCTCATGATTTTTTGCAACAAAATCTCTCAAACTCTCCTGGGCGGCGCTAACTGCTTCATCCAGCAAATGAGAAGCTAAACCCATCTCCTCGCGGTGGGCTATTATATTAAACACTTCCCTCAAGGCCCAAGGTTTTCCCACCTTGAATATATGAATATATCCGGACTGTACCACCACAGTTAGCTCTGTCTTGCCGTTTCGGTTTAATCTTTCTCTAATTTCTTCGGCTAATTTTCTTAGATCTTTATTCTTATGCGGCTTAACTTTAATTTTATATTCTCTTTCTTGCTGTTCATAAGCACTTCGTCCAACTACAACATTAACTGCATTAAGTATATATTCTCTATCTTGTTCTGTGAATTTCTTTTCATATAATTTAAATCTTTTGCCTTTATTGTTGTACCCAAAACCCACTAGCCCGTTCCAGGTGCAAACATAAATCCTGTTTCTTAATCCTGCAGGTATTTCGCCTTCAATCTGGCCCCAAACCCCACGTTTCTCTAATCCTTGTTCGCTATCCATGGTAATAATGATGACTTGCTGTCCTTTGCCTATTGCCCGTTTAAGTCGACCCATCAATCCTTTATCTATTGGTTGAGTATAATCAGAAGCTATTGTGCCGTCTAAATCTAAAACCAGATATAAAATTTCTCTAACTTCCGGCTGCTCTTGACTACCTGCATATTCAGCACTAAAACCTTCCTCTCTTAAGGACCCGTAAATGTTTGATAGAAGAGCCTTCATCCCTGTAGTAAGCAGTCTTTGCCTATCATCAAAATAAGCAGCTACATGGCCACTACCATAAGATAATATCAGCTGGGCTAACTGATTTTCTTGCCTAGCTAGATAAGGTACAAGCCCTAAGCCATAGGCGCTCTGGTAAAATACTACAGCCTGAGAAGGCATTTGCTCAACCGGGATCTCTTCTAACGTTCTTCCGAAAGATTCTTTATCTTCTCTTAAGTCTAAGGCGGCTAATCCCGGCCAATGAGGATAAAAACCTGCCCATCCTTTTGAATCTTCGTTAGCTACTTTTGCAGCAACACGTTTTAGCTCTTCCCATATTTCTGGATTCCTTTCAATAAGTTGATTTAAGTGATCCTCATCTTTGCCAAAATCAGCTTCTCTTGTTAATGTCTTTCTAAAACCAGCTTCATCTACAGCACAGCTCAGCAGCATAAAGAAATTCCTCCAACCTTGATGAGCATCCGGTACATGAGAAAGTGTCCTGTCTGGCTCACTCACTGATTGTGAACCGTCAGCTATAACCACTAAGGCCTGATTTCTTAAAATCCATTTAAGATCTTCATTATCCAAGAGCCTATCTCCGTTTTCAACATCGAAAACATATAGTTCATTGTGATGGCAGCTAGTTGAACCGATTTTTGCACCGGTTATTACTTTCACTCCTTTTTCTTCCAATCTTCTTCTGCCTTCTTCTCCCAGCATAGAACCAATCCATTGCCCGTAACTTTCATTAAGAATTAAAGCTACATTTTGATTTACCTCAAGCAAGCCGCCAACTACTGCTTCTAATACCATCGTCTCTAAAGCCAAACATAAAATTTCTCTTTTTAACTCATCGGTTAACTCTGGGTCTTCTTGGCCTGATTGACCTTGTTGAGCCTGCTGCATTATTGCCAATATTTGTATTTGTGGATTAATATTAAGCTTATCCTTATCTAGCCCTTGAAGAATAACATCATGCATAATAAAGTTTATATTTGCAGGGGTAAAGTTTATATTTGCAGGGGTACTAACTTCTGCTAAAATAGCCTCGATTTGTCTTTGTATATCTTCTAGCATAACCTCTGTGTTTATTTCTGCCGGGCCTGAGGAGCCTTTTCTTCCGATTCTGCGAACACCTTTCCAAGGTGGTTTAGAAGAATTATCCCCCTTACTCCGGACAACTGCGGTTACTGACCCTGTAAGAATAATCGCTGGAATTAGCACTGCCCAGACAGCAGCTCCTCCGCTTGCCCCCATCATCAAAGGAACAAGAACTGCCAACCCTAACAAACCAAGGGTTCTGCCGCGCCTGCCCCCCGCAGCCGAACCTGTTCTAACAGGTTGATTGGCGGAGGCGGGCTCGACATTGGACTTTTTATCAACTGAACCTAGCGGTGTTGACTCTGTAGGTGGGGACTTTTGAGTAACAACTTTCAGCAAGCGCCCTAACCTCTTCTGCAACAGTCTGGACAAGCGGCTCAAAGCGGTTGTTAACCTGTTCTTTAACTGTACCGTCCTGGCAGATAAGGAAATTGTAAACCTTATTGCTGATGTCCCGAGCTGAGGCAAAAATCTTGCCGTCGCCTGTAGCCACGAAATGACTAAACTTAAGTGTAGGAATAATTTGTGGTGCCATGATAGACCTCCAATGAGACTTACGTTTCTTCTTGAAGAAACGTCTAGTCGAATTGGACCCTTGGCATCCACGCTATTACGTAGTGAATTTGTCAAGGGTCTTCTTTGGTTAATATCGTCATTAAAAAAAGTTGAGAGAGCCCCGCTTTGTAGGCTTGGGGAGGCGACGCGGCGAGAACTCTCTGCAACTAATTGTTCAAATTGTTCTTTTAATACTTCTCTTTCTGAAAGAAGAGGATTGTTTTTGTGGCGGGTTTCGTGATCTTTTATGAAATTAATTACATCTTCTATTTCACTACTATTAAAACCATGTTTTCTTAAGATTTCTCTAATTTGTTGATCAGAAAAATGATAAACTATTTTTCCTGTTATCTCAACATAGTATGCTATAGCTTGTTCTGGCGGACCGGTTGGCATGTAATTGTGTAATATACCAACACCTTCTCTAATCCGCAGCAATCTAGTTATACCCTCAGGTGATAAATTCTTTGTATCTTCAATAAATTTAGCTACTTCAGCATCTAAAACCGGGAATCTAAGATTATGTCGCTGAGATTGTCCTGTTGTGCCTCTGGTTTGCCCTGAATCAGGTCTTCCAGTTTTCTTTGAACTTCCAGAATTTCTTGGATCACGTACTGAGTTTTCAAGCTTTCCATTTTTCTCTGAAATTTGTGTTTTTTTAACATCTTGTCCTCCTTCGTTTCCAGCCACGAAGTCAACAGAATTATTTTCTGCTGACAAAGGAGGTGCATGTGGCATAATTGACGTTTTAATCTTTAATAATGCCGGCTTTAATCTGTTTGTTAATTTAGAAAATACATCTTTTGCCGCCCTGGATATCTTTCTTAGATACTCTCCTAAACCTTTACTGGCAAAACCATCCTCACTGTAAACGCTTTCACTGCTCGGACTTGAGGCCTGTTCAACCGGCGTAGCCTCCGGTCCTCGTCTTCCCTCTTCACCTTCATTCTGTCCATCTTCTGACTTTGGACTTTGGACATTGGACTTTGGACTTCTATTGGAAGCGCTTACACTTCTTCTTCCAGCTGGTACGCTGCTTGCAACGGCAGTTGTGAAAACGCTTACACTCTCTCTTCCGTCCCTCACTAAGCTATTTACTACTGCTGTTAATATTTCTTGGTTTGTAAGGTTCGGATTAGTTTGAGAAATGTTTTGGTATAAAACAGCGATTTCTCTAATTGTTTCTATTTGACTGGTACTTAAGGAAAGATTGGGAAAAAGTTCCCTTATCTGTTGATCAGATAAGTTAGCAAGTTCGTTTATCATTCGGATTAAGCTAACTGGCGGCGCAAGGCCATTTTCACCTAACTTGGCATAATCCTGTGGTTCAATGGCTCTCAACACTCTATCAAAAAGCAACAACTTTCTTCTAGTATCTGCATCTATTTCTTCTCCGCGAGATTTAGCAATCTCATATAGAAAATCAGAAAGTTCCTTGGAAAAACTATTGTCTAAAGAACGGCCCGGAACTGCATTTGGCTCTTGGCTGTTAGTTGCCGGCGGTTGGTTGTTGTTTCCTAGCTCGGCTTCCACTTCAGCTAGTACTTGAGCCGGTTCTACATTTTGCTGATTCAACCTTGCCAATTCAACCTGTTTTCCTAAGCTCTGTATCTCGCTCTGCAGATTTTCTATCTCTCTTTGCAAGCTTTCTCTTCCTTTTCCTGCACTTTCTTTGCCGCTCCCGGAATCACCCGTTTCCACCGCGTAGGTGGAATCACCTGTTTCCACCCCGGGGGTGGTAATTTGCTCTTGTAGGCGTCCTACTTCCGTTTCTGCGTTATTTAATAAAGTTTCTGCGTGATTTAATCTATTTAACCTGCCTTCTACCGATACCTGACCGATTTCCTGTAAAGCTTGGCCGGCTTCCTGTAAAGCTCGCTTAGCTTCACTTAAGGCCTGTCTAGCTGCAGCCAAAGCTTGCTCAGCATCTACTGACACACCGGGTGTGTCAGTACCGGTATTATCTAGCTCTGGTGTGGCTGCATCGGCGCCTTTTCCGGTTTTGCCGCCGGGGGCGTTTTCGCCGCCTTTGCCGTTTCCGTCAACAGCAGAACCAGCAGAAGCGCCAGTACCAGGAGTATCAACACTAGCTGAAGCACCAACACCTTCAAGAGATTTATCTTTTTCTATTGTTTCTATTTGTTTTGCAGAAAGTTTATTTTCTTCTGTTAATATCTCGCTATTTTCTTGAGTTTCTTGTTCGCTAACGCTAATAACTATTTTTCCGTCAAAGGTAACTAAATCTTTTAAATAAACTCTTGTTGTCCCTGTTTTATTAACTTTTCCATTATTAACACCGGCTTCTTTTAAAACAAGTACATAATACCCTTTAAACCAGCTTTTACCGATACCTTTTATCTTAAAAGTATGATCCTTGTTTTCGTCAATCATTTCATAAACCCACAGGCTTACGCCTTCTTTAACAAGTTGTATAAATTCTTCTTCGGTAAGAGCAAATACTACTCTTTTTTGTCCTTCTAATTTTTTAGCTTTTTGCGTTTTTCCTTCTTTGCTATATTCTTCTTTCAACTTTTCGATTTCCTCGTTTAGAATTCGATGGCTAACAGCAAAATTGGCTATTCCGCCTTCTTTTTCTATTTTATCTAGCCTTTCTCCAACTCTTTTACCTAATTCTGTGTCTATAGAGGCTGAAAGGAATCTAAAACAATTCCGGCCATCGGCATAAACATTTTCTATTGCCTTTTTAAACTCTTCTTTTATTTTTTCAAGTTCTTTCTCGATCCTCTTTTCATCTTCTTCTGTATTTTCTGCCCTACTTTTCAGTTCAGCCAATTCTTTTTCTAAATTACTTATGTGGCTTAAGAGCTCCT
>CAZSDJ010000007.1:34428-46202 GCA_964605645.1 uncultured Planctomycetia bacterium | reverse complement strand
CTCTTCTCTTCTCTTCTTCCTTCTTCTCTTGCTCTCTTCTCTTCTCTTCTTCCTTCTTCTCTTGCTCTCTTCTCTTCTCTTCTTCCTTTCTTCTCTTCTCAAGGTATTCTATCATTTCTTTATTATCTGATTTGGCAGAAAGATTTTTACTTCCTGAACCATTTGCTCTCTTAAATATCAAACCTATACCTATACCTAAACCTAAACCTATTACCACAGCTACCACAACCCAAGTAACCGGATTAGCTGCTAACTCTGCCATTTTATCTGCTCCATTTGCTGCATAAGCTGAAGAGGAGCTGGCAAAGAAAACAATAAGGGCTCCGGCGATCGTTAGGCTCCTTGCTTTAGCTCGGAGTGAATTCCTGCGGAATTCAGAGGCAACGTGCGCAGAACCCTTATTATTTACAGAAGCCGCTTTGCCGGAAGAAGCCACGCCTGCGTGCCGAAACGCCGATAGCCACAGAGAGGCACTTCGGCGTGCAGGCACGGCTAGTAAGCTTCTGGCAAGCGGCATAACAATACTGCCAATTAAAACTATTCCGGCTATATATATAGGTAAGGTTGACTGAAAGACTACAGCTGCTGTCAATGCAACTGCTATAGGATGAGAATAAAGAGTTGAGCCACCCTTTCCATCATCGTTTTGATCTGCTGCATCATAACCGCTTACTGTAAGATTTGTCTCTCTGGTGTGTAAATTAAAACTTGAAACAACACCGTTACCAACTGTAGGGTCATCATAACGAATATCTGTAACAACATTATCTGCATCAAAAATCAATATAGGTCCTGCTGGGACTGTGGAGGCAAGAATTTTGCGTGCTTGCGGAAATACTTTCGCAAAAGCATTAGCTATATTATTTGAATTTGATTTTCCTTTACCTGTTGAACAACTGCTAAGAACAATTACGCCATCTGTTGATAGTGCTCCCTTCGCACCAGAAAGATCTTCTACGTCAGAAACAGTTAAAACACTGCGGCCCCAATCATTGTTATTTGATAAAATCATTCGGCCTTGCTGGCCATGTGCTCCAATTATCAATAAATCTGCTGGCTTTTGATTAGTAAAACGCTGAAGTGAAGAAACCAGTTTTTCTACTGAATCAATACGTGTATATTTTACTTCATAGCCTCTTTCTTCTAAATCAGAAACTAAATCCAATAAATTGGATAAAGCTCCATTGTGGTCAGATTCTTTAGCAGCAAATAATACTACCGCAAATCTTTTTGCCATACGGCCTAATAAATTAACTTTTCCGTCTTCACCGTGAGAAAGGTCGTTGAAGATAAAGCCTAAAATGCGGCCTAAAAGGGTGGGTTTTGCGCCTTTAAATTGATTTAAGGCAGATATAATAAGATTTTTACTCTGAGGGATTACGATTAATCTAGATAGGAAACTAGACGTACGAATTCCACCTTGATTTTGGTTACTTTCAGGTGGCCCTCTTATTCTGTTTATGCTAGAAACTACTTTTCCTACTGCCTTTCTCAAAACAGTAGTTAATCTTCTTGCTAATTCAGGTAATCTAATCTTTACTGTATCAGATAAACCTGAGCCATTTCCGTTTCCAGAGCTCTTGCGCCCATTAGAACTGTTAGAACCATCAGAATCTGTACCTTTTTCATTAGGTACAGCAGTATCTGTAATAGGTTGGCTGGTTATCTCTCCAGCTTCTTGGCCTACAGTTCTTTCGCCATAATTTTCAACAGTTTTTGCAGCATCTCTTTCTTGCCTTAATGCTACAGTTTCTGCATCTTTACTTTCAGCAGGTGATTGGCTGGTTATCTCTCCAGCTTTTCTACCTACAGTTCTTGCGCTACTTCTTTCACCTTCATCTCTAGAGGTATTAAGCTTACTATCTATACTAGAGTCAACTCTAGTATCCGTCTCTTGGCCAGGCTTGTCGCTCCTATTTGAGCTTGCACGTTTCCCGCCTCGAGAGTCGGCATTTTCAGCCTTTTCTGTTAAAGAACTCTGTTTTGTTTCCTTCTTATTGGAAACTGTTGTCATTACATCGTTGATTTTTCTAGCTATGCCTTCGCTAATCTTGCTGATCCATCCGCCTATGAAGGCCATAAGGCGGCGGACCACAGTTATAGGCCCTGCACGTTCCCCATTAGCTTTCTGTTTTTGGCCACGGATAGCATTTATTGCGCCGTCAACCTCTGCTGCTTGAACCGATGGTGCAGTTATTTTACCTAAAATAAAGGTCGGTGAAAAAGTAGTAGTAGGAGCGATTGGTATTATCTCCAAACTAGGCCCAAATTGCCCTTGTACTGGAGGAATAGCTGGTACTCTGTGCATAGGAGCATATGGTGTTTCTTCGGCATCTTGAGGTATAGCTCCGGTTTGACTACTTCCACCTATATTTAAAGCTTTAACAGGGTCTATATCGGCTTTAATTGCTTTTCTTGTTGCACTATCAAGTTCTTGTTGAGCCTGCGCCAAGGCTTCTGTATCCACAGGCTGATTCCTATTTGCAGCCGTGCGGGCTCTTTCTGACTCTTGCATAAACTCGCCGTAGGCCTGCTTAAGCTCGCCGGTTATACCTAAACCATGCCTAGCTTCGGCACTAGCCTTGGAATCTATACCGCCTTGTTGAGCCAAACTTTCAACCAACTCATGCTCTAAGGTTTGCTCTGTAGCGGTTCTAGCCAGATAAATTGTATTTGGCTCGTTTTCAAAGACAAAACCTTTAGACCCAGCAGAATTAAGGCTATCGACATCAACCATAACAACCTTAACCCCGAACTTATCTGCTCTTTCTTGTAATTTTCTATCTCGAACTTGTCCTAAGGAAATTGTTTGCCCGTTTGCTAAAGCTTTCTTTATATTTGCAGCTGTTTCTTCTGTCAATTCTGGACTAGCTACCCCGGTATCAGCAGAGCCTTGTTGTTTCTTGCTCCTAGCCATAGTCCGAGCATATTGTTTAAAAAGCAATACGACTCTTTCTTCATCAGCATCAGCACTATCTCCCTGCACAAAACCTCCTAAAGCTTGTTCATAAATATTATCCATCTCAACAGAAGTCGGATCTCTACCTATAATATTCTTAAATGCTTCTTTTGCTGTTTTGACTCCCTCATTAATTACTTTTGGCCCCATTCTTTCGGCTATTTGCTGTGCATGTAATTGTTGTTTTTCTGATTCAGCTTGAGCTTGTTCCTGCGCTTTTTTCAAAGTGGCTCTTCTTTTATGCATTTCATTTATGTATTGATCAATATCTTGACGCTGCCCTGTTGTTTTTATTCTTTCAAGAGACTCAAAATCCAATAGTTCTTCTGCATTCGGAAAACTTGGAAACGGAAGAACAAATTGATTGCGTGATAAATCTCTTACGCTGGTTAGACGTAAATCTATTTTTTCTTCCAAACTTTTTAACCGCTGATAGGAAGTTTCTGCTTTAGCATCCCAGCCTAATCCCAAGACTATCTTCTCAGCTTGAGATTCAGATAGCCCAAACTCTGTTGCTAACGCCTCTATATCTGAAAAACTAATGTTTTGTTCGCTTTTTTTCAAACTATCAACTTTTTCTAAAGCTTCAAATACGGGTTTAGGTAATACTACAGAGGTTTCTCCCTCTCCTTTTATACCTGCTGTAGCCTGTTTTACTCTATTTGTGAACGAATCTCTTACTGAAACCTCTTTTAAAGAAACCCCGGCAGCTAATAATATTGTAGTTAAAACATTAATCTTATCGGTATTTTTTATCCCTAACTCCTTTAAATCTTTTAGCTGATTGGGTAATACTTCCATACCATCAGGAGTACGTAAAAAACTTGCTATTTGAGGAATTGCTGAAGCAAAGTCAGGGTTATTGCGGTATAATTCAGTTATCCCTTCTTCTGCTGCTGAAAAAAGCAAAGGAGTTAAGCTGCTCGGGTCAACTGATTGTTCAAACCTGTTTAGATAAGCATGGTTGACTTTATTCAAAAATTTCTGATAATTACTGTGAGCATTTTGAAAATTTCTATAAGAAGAATGTAGCCTTAAATTCAGATTATCAAAAACCAATCCAGCTGAATGGACAATTTTATCTTTAAAGCTTACGGTTTCACTATCTAAAATTGCTGCCCTGTGAGAAACACGAGTTGTAAGATTATTTAGTTTTGTATCCACTCTCATACTGTCCTCGTAATTCTGCCTGGCAGTGGCCATATTTTCTCTTAAGGTTCTTTCTCTTTGTGCCCATTGAGTAAGCTGTGGGCTTGTTGAATGTCCAGCAACAAAATCAAGCAATCCTTCTGGATTGCTTTGATACTCAAGGCTGACTTCTAACTTTTTATTTGTGGGTAAATCAGAAAAATCATTAAGTACTCTGCCTATGTACATCACATTAGTAATATCTCTTGCACCTTCTCTATAGACTGCCTCTGCAACAGAAACAGCATTTTGAGCTGTCAAAGGCTGTTTTTGGGCTTGAGATGTCAAACCAGAAGGCATCTCCAAGCCTATGTTTTTTAATCCCTCTTGTACCTGCCCCAATGACAAATTACCATCTACCAGCCCAAGAGTAAGTTGGGCAACTTCTTGTCCTTGTTCAGATAGAATTCCATAATCCGTATTAGGCTGAAAATTAGGATGTGCCATTACGTAAGGCTGAATTGATTGTGCAGCCTTTTTAGCAGCAGACTTTGAAACACCGGCTCTCTGCAAACTATCCCTAAATCCACCTAATGTCTTCGTAGGCATTGCTTTTTCCGGCAAAGATAAAGTTCCGGTCAAATGAGAACCTCTCTTTAAAGATGCACTTTCGTTACGCGGCCCTAAGTAATTATGGATTGTATCAAACATTTTTTCTGTAACTGCAGGGTGTTTCCATCCAATTCTATTTGCAAGGTTTATAACTGATCTGGGAATATCAGAATTTGCCCGTAAACTCTTTGCATCCGTAAGATAAATTAAATGTTTATCTCTCTGGGCAACATTAGGAAAACGGTAATCACCGGCCATCCTTCCCGCTGCCTGAACAATTTGAGAAGAATTCATTGTTTCTGGATTAACTAAAATCGAAAATACACCGGCATATTTACCTGGCACCTTAGGCGACCAGCCTCGACCAATTTTATAAGTGGAACCGATAACAGTGTGTACAACAGGACTACCGTCACGATAGGTAATTTGAGTTGAGTTAAGCATTCTTTCAGCGATCTTAGTAGGAGTTGCTGCCCCAATAAAAACTAGGCGTTTAGCATTAATTGCTGACGATAAAGCCGGGTCTTTAGCAGCTACTCTCAATAAATAGTTTTTGATAATTCTTGCCTGATAAGCGTCAGCGGTAAAAACCATCTTAAAATAATCAGGATGTTTTGCAATTCTTAAAATATAATCGTTAAGCGCATTTCTGTCTCTTACTATTTCCATGAAGCCTTGTTGCGGAATCGTTTGATGGCCTAATACTGTAGGATTAATCCCGGCGCTCTTAAGTAAATTCTTAACCGGCGCAGAATAAGTACCGGTCAGACCAATAAAACCATGGCTGGACTTTAAAGTTTCAATAGCATTGCCGATTACACCTTGCCCCAACGGCTTAGTTATTGGCTTGCCCCACAATGCTTGTAAAGCCTGCATTTGCCCATAAGGAAGTTGGAGGCCTTTAATCGCCTGCCCTTCATTAATTGTTTGAATGTCTCCTTTGACTATACTAAAATCTCTCCCGGGAAGAAGGCTATGAGCCTTTGCTCCCCACATAATATGGTTATAAAGAAGAGAAAAGCTTCTATACGGCTTGCCGGTTTGCGGATCTGTTTTTGCAGCCCTTGCCCAATTTTTTACAATTGCCCGGATAGCATAGGCCTTACCGCGGGCTAAATCAGCCTGAACCCGGCTTATCTCCGATTGAATCGATTTTACCGAAGCTCCCGTTACCGAAGCAGAAAGAGATAAATTGTTCGTTCTAAAAGCAAGTTCATCGTAGATATAACTTTTAGGGACAACAGGATTAAATTTTGATCTTTGGTAACTAACATTTCCTTTTGCATCTACTTCAACCTTCTGGCCCAACAGATAAGCTGCTTGCTTAGCTAAATAAACTCTGACTACAGGATTTTCTAACCCTAAAGAAGCTTGTTGTGCAAACGGTTGTTGCTTTGCCGGCAGCTTCATCCATCCCAGCCACTTACTAATGGTCGCCGGACGAATAGAAGAAATAACTTGGCCTCTTTCTATCCGGCTCTTTAGTGCGGTAAGCCGGGCCTTGCTGAACATACTCTGTCTGTTGCCAAAAAACTGGTTTCTTCCTTCTGTAGATTTATGCAAATATAAGAAATTAATTATACTGGTTCTGTCAGCCAAATATCTCTGAAGTCCTGCTTCCTGTACCGAAGAAATAACCCCTCCACCCTTGCTGATTAAAGTTTGCGGCTGAAATAACGAATAGTCAAACTCATTAATTATTTGCCAGCCAATTCTGGGAAGTTTTTTACCTCCCATTGCTTTATTCTGCGTCCAAAGGCCTTGATAAGCATCATGGGTAGTAACTATTATCCTATGTTTGGTCAATAATCGGGCTGCGTCAGAAAACTGCATATCTTTAGACAAGGCTCCTACCCCGCCTCTATTTCGAAAAAGCAAACTTACTTCTTTATAAAGTTTACTAGCTTCAGTTCCAGTATTAGTGCGGACAACAATCTTACCTTGAGATTCAGCTAACAGATAACTAATTACCGGTAAAAGCATTAAATCTTTTCCGGCGCCGGTAGGCTGCAACCCCAATATATGACTTTTGCCTTGGGTCATTTTAACCAATTCATTAATATGTTTGCGCTGAGCAGAAGTAAATTTAATTCCCATGCCAGCCTCTACGTTAGTAATATGTTGGCCAATACTACCTCGCCCGCTCATGGTTGCCGCTAAAGGCTCCGGATATAAAATTCTTGCTAATCTAGGATTAATTTTTTTAACTGTAGCTTGGAGGGCTGAATAGTTAGGATTCTTACCTGCCGCTTTAAAAATAATATCATCCAATTGGCTTCTTAAATCTTGTATCTGGGCTTGATCACGGGAGGCCAATAACTGATTAATTTTTGCTTGAGAATTCGTACGGCTCAATGCTCCTCTTACTCTTACATCTTGATTCCCAAAGTTTATCCCCTGAGAAATTTCTAAACTTCTCATCACACGGTTTAGTTGTGCTTTGGTAAAGCCCCTTCCGTAAATTTCTCCTGCTACCCTTTCAGCTAACTCCATGCTTTTTGTGCTTTGCAAAAGCTCTTGAGATCTTGGCGTACTAAGAGCATTATTAAGTCTTTCTTGAAAAGACCTGCCTTCAGCTGGCCTAACAGATTTTGGAGTTTCAAGAATGCTTTGATATATTCTACCTGTATGCTTCCCTGATAAATCAAATTTACCCTCTGCAATCTTTAACAATTGTCCTAACGCAGCTCTGTAATCGCCCCCCCGGACATAATTTCCGTACAACTCTGTAACAAGCGGCCTAGACTGTTGATAAGCTTTATAGCCGTCTCTGGTATTCCTTGCCCCTTTAAGATAATTAAGGAACTTTCTGGCATCAGAAGCAGTGTTAATCCTTCCCTGATACCTATTATTTCCAAGTTGATTGTTGATGCTGTTAAGCTGAGGAATAATAGTTTCTATACCCTTTTGAGCTGATAAATCATTAACCATTTTCCTTGCTGCTTGCACAGAATCTCCCTTAGGCGCCGGCCTGTTTAATTCTGCAACATACATATCTCTCAACTGTTCGATTCCTGCCTTAGAAATCGCTCTCTTGACTACCGAGCTAATATCAGAAGAATTATTGCTCCGGGCAACTTGGCTAATTGCTTTCTGGACAAACGGCTTAGCTCGCTGATAAGCGCTATAACCTTCCCTTACATGCCGCAACCCTTTTAAATGAACCATAAAATCCCTAGCATCGGCAGCAGTATTTATTTTGCCCTGATACCTATTGTTTTTCCCAAGCTGGTTGTTTATAAGATTTAGCTGCGCTTTATCCTGGCTACTCAATGAAGTTGTGCGAAAATAAACATCCCGATACAAATCAGATACCTGCAATAGTTTACCTAAATTCTCAGCTGTCGGATTTTTTGAAACACCTTGGCTTAATTGGGTTATCTCCTTTCGCACAAGACTTTGATTCATTAGCCTACTAACCGGTATACCTAAAACTCCGGCTAAATCAACTCTTTGAGCTTCGCCTTTAGCAGCTTGATATTTATTTTTGCCAAACAATAAAATCCAGCCTAAAGCTCCTCGTTCCTGCTCTGAAAAAGCTACACTGTCATACCTTGCTAAAGCAGTTTGGAACCCTTCCGGCTGATTGATTTTACCTGTATCCAATACACCGCTCTTTATATCTAAATAAAGGCCTAACCTGCTGACACTCTTTAGGCCGCGTTCAATACCGGTTACATATCCGGCTATATAAGTTAATGATTCTAATTCTGTCAATAATTTACTTTTGGTCACAAGACTGGCTATAGGGCCTCTACTTAAAACTGCTCTTACGCCTCCATCAATCGCTGCTTGCCCTTTAGCTTTTGCCCATAAAACTTTTCCTGCCCAAGATGCAGCCGCCTCTGTTTTGGTAATTACACCCGGCGCTTGGCCTACCGACAGCCTATAACTATCTCTTAAAGACTGAGTATAGTAAGCATCCTTGGGAACACCCATAAATATCTTAATTACCGGCCCCATCCATAAACCTTTTTTAGATGCTTGAGCCCACTGAAAAATATTGCTTCTGCTGAAAAACTGGCTAAAATAGAAAGGCGCATCTCCTTCTTGAGTTTGTTGACGAAATAAGACTTTTCTCCCTTCAATGTTCCAGCCAAAAATAGGATTTCCCTTATTTACCCCTAACATCCGGTCAAAGCCTTTCTCAACTGCTCCAAAAGCTGTATCCCATACTGGAGTGGCTGCAGCCATTACCATAGAAACAAACGGCCACCTAACTGCACCGCCCAGTGAATCGGCTACAAGCTGATTACCCACAAAAGATGTACTTTTTGATTTAAGAAATCCTGAAGTTATCGGAGTTGGGCCTAAATTACTGTAATTACTAAGTTTTTCTGCCACACTTTGAAAATATTTCTGTCCTTGCGGCGATATTGCCTTGCCTAATAGCCCGGCATAAAGAGCTCCTTTTAACCCACTCACCAAAAAACGGCCGGGGCTAGCACTATCTTGCCAATCTCCCCATTGTAATTCTCCAATTGCTACATCTTTTGCGATATTTACCCCAGCACCACTACCCAATAATCCGGTAATACGGCCCGCATTTTTCCATGTCCAACCTGATACTGGTTTAGATTCATTTACTGAAAATTTACCCCTGCGGGTTAAAAATTGCGATACTTTATTCGGTGCAGCCAAAAACCGGGCATAACCAGCCCAAGTTGCAAAATTAATTGCTCCACCAAAACTTTCTTTCCATGGCTCATCGGTAAAAATTTGCCCATAGCTAAGCCTTCCTGCGCCTGCGGTTGCCGGCCAACTAAGAAAAGAAACAACCTTTTGAGCTACCATGCTCTTCCCGCTTAAACCTAATGATATCGATCCATTTGGATTAAAAGCAAAATTTAATCCCCTGCCAAATGCATTTTGAGTCCAAAACGCCGACTTACCAATTGCAGTATAACCGGCTATCCCTCCCAAAAGGCCAATAGCTCCGCCAAAAATAGCCCCTTGTTTAAAACCTGTAGCAAAACTGTTTTTACTTAATTCTACTACTTTACTAAAATCATGTTGTGGCCCGGCAAACATATTATCAGCTGTCATATGAACACTGCCCCAAACTACTCCAAGATTTACAGCATTCTTTGTTGTACTTAAGGCTACAGCTCCAACTTGTTTCATTGCACTTAAAGAAGTAGCCGGAGCATATAAAGGAGTTTTTGTAGCAAGATTAGACCCAATCTGTTTGACCAATCCTTTTTTAACGGCTAAATTAGTAGCTGCAGCATTAAAATTATAAAGCCCGTAAGCAGCTAAAGTAACCCCTCCAAACAACAATGCATTCTGTTTCATATCTAAGGCCTTACCGTGCAACACCAAAGAGCCAATATTTCCTATACCAACTGCCTGACCACCCCAAACAGCTGACGCGCCTAATCTATAAGCTTGCGCGGATAAAACTGATTTAGCAGTAACTGCCTTACCAGATAAAGTAGCAGCAATAGTAGCACCATATGCTGTTAAAGGCACTGCAGCACCAATACCTGCACCAATTCCTATATTTTTCCAAGTATACCCATCCTGAGTGAAAACAGGATAAATTGCTCCACCGGCTACAGATGAACCACCAATAATAGCCGCACTACCTGCTAGCGTCTTTCCTGCAGCGGTTGTAGCCCCTAATTTTGCACCTAAAGCTGAAGTTTTGGTTGCTAATCCTAGCTTAGCAAATACCGGAGCTCCGGCTGAACTTAAACCCATAGTTACTATAGTAGCGCCAACTGCTATAGCAGTTAAATCATATTCATCACTCGCAGCACCAAATCCACTCTCCTTTCCCATCTCAACACCGTAATAATTAACTTTATCAAAAACAGAAGAAGTAGCACTATAATCATCACTAAAAATAGTTTCATAAACACCTGTAGGAAGAGTTGTAACAATATGGGCTATGCCTGTGGGAGCCCATCTAAACATTATTCTGAAACCACCTTGACCGACACCTACCACGCCCTTTCCTGCTCCTACAGCCAAATATTCCCTCTGGCTCTGCATATAAGAAGGGGCTCTCCAGGTACTTATGTTATCTATTTCTTGCCCACTTAAATTACTGGCAATTCCAAAAGCCGTTAATGCTTCTTGTTGATTTCCTTTTTTGGCTTCATTATAAGCCATTAAAATTGCGTAATTTTCTACAAAATCAATTTCTTGGTTTACCCAATCTACAGCCTGATTATAAGAATCTCTAACATCTCCTCCATCTTCTCCATGCATTCGTTGTTGGAAAGCATACTCTTCACTTGCCATAGTGCCAAGAAAAGCTATTTCAGAATTAATTCTTTGAACTCTTAATTCTAAATCACTTTGTGATAATTGCTGTTCTTGCTGCTCATCAACTAACTGGGAATTATCATTTCTAGAAGCTCTGTTTAATAAATCTAAAGCTTCTCTGTTTTCTCCTAAAAATCCAGATTCTATTACTTGTTGAGCTCGTTCTTCCAACGTATTACGTATTGCAGCATACTCTGCTGATTCGATATCAACAGTGCCTTTTGCTCTCAAAGAATCCGGCCGATTTTCTAATTCTTGCATTCTTTCATTTAATTGATCGGTAGATCTATAATTATTCCTTTCTTCATGTGCTTTTGCTAAATCTTCTGCTGCTCTGTCAGCTTCTCTAATGGCTTTTCTCTCTGGTCTTGTAAAAAATGCTCCTATTTTACTAAAAATACCTCTATCTAAAGCTCTTATTTGTTCATCAACCACTCTTTGATTAGCTTTAGCTACTTGATCTTCAACCCTTGCAACATTTTCTTCTGCTGCAGAAAGACCTTCTTGATCTTCAGAACTTAAGCGATCTCTATCTCTATT
Source organism: uncultured Planctomycetia bacterium (assembly GCA_964605645.1). Classification (GTDB taxonomy): domain Bacteria; phylum Omnitrophota; class Gorgyraeia; order Duberdicusellales; family 4484-171; genus PXAH01. The sequence continues at coordinate 34,690 of CAZSDJ010000007.1, read as the reverse complement.
GTGTTCTAAATTAGAGTTATTTCTTGTTTCTATAGAATAGCGGATGATTTGATTTTGCCAACTTCCCGATAAACCGTAATTTACATTAACAAAAACATTACTATCTGCACTATATGCTCCTTTTTCAGAGCTAATATTTATTCCTTCTAAAGTTAACACTCCTTTTTGATTTAATATTAAATTGCTATATTCTTGAACACCCCTTACTGTCTCTATCTCATTATCATGTGCAGCTGCATCTAAAGTTTTACTTACATATTGG
>CAZSDJ010000007.1:0-34328 GCA_964605645.1 uncultured Planctomycetia bacterium | reverse complement strand
GTCCATTTAAAAGATCCTGGATAGCATCCAGCTCAGCTGTTTGAGCACCTTCCATCTCTAAGGCTTCAGCTTGCTGACGCATCTGGGCTTCGTTTTGAGCGTTGGTATGAGGATTCCTTAAATTACCTTGGATGTAAGCCATATCAGTTACACCCTGTATGGAAAGACGTCCGTCTTCGGTAGTAGTTAAAGAATCATAAGTGGTTATATCTCCTGTTGGTGTCTCTATCTCATTATCATGTGCAGCTGCATCTAAAGTTTTACTTACATATTGGCCGTCTCTTTCGACGGTAGTAAAATCTATTCTGTCCAAGCGCAGGCCAACCATCGCAGCATTATTCTGGCCTTCTTTACTGATTGTGCCTACATAGTGATAGTCGCCTTCTAAAGCTTGGTAGTAAGCCCGGCCTTCTACAAAAGATACGCCGCTGCCTTGTTCGTTAAACTCTATGGCACTGCTATTAGTTAAACCGAGGTAACTGTGTAGCTCTGCATCTTTGCTGGTATCTCTTACACCGGCTAATCGGATTTCATCTCCAGAATTATTAGCGATAACTGCATTACGGAAGTCTTGTTCAACTGAACCTGCTATACCATAATTAACATTAGCAAATAAATTCTGATTATCAGCAATACCGCCTTCACCTATATTGGTGGTTATCTCAGCTAAAGGATCAGTTCTCTCGGAAGAATCTTGTCCATTTAAAAGATCCTGGATAGCATCCAGCTCAGCTGTTTGAGCACCTTCCATATCTAAAGCTTCAGCTTGCTGACGCATCTGGGCTTCATTCTGAGCGTTGGTATGAGGATTAACAAGAGCTCCTAGGATAAATTTTTCATTTTTTAGATTGCCTATAGCAATATTTCCTTCAGAATCAATAGCTGCATCAACTGTTTTCCAATCTCCTTGACGAAAAGAAAGAGCATCAAAACCTCTTAAAGAACCTTGGACCGGAATTCCTCCGTCTTTAAAGCTTGCTTCGGATAATCTTGCTAAGGCACGAGTCCCGTCTAAATCACTAAGTAATATTTTTGCCTTGTTGTCACCAACTCCTTGATATTTAGATATCAAACCAAGAGTATCAGCAAATCCTTGTTCATTGATATCAACAGTTTTTCCATCCAAAGTAATATTTGTTTCTGTAGTAGCTGAAACAAACTCAGCAGTTATAACTCCATCTGTCAATTGAACAGAACCAACAAGACTATTGTTAGAGAAATCACCACTAAAACTATGCCTAGCGTTATGGAACATGGTTCCAAAAGAAAGACTATCTTGTTGCGCTTGTTGAACTCCACCTAAATTGGCTGAAAGGCTGGCAACATGATGCAGGCCTTCACCTTGCGCGACAGACTGGTAAGTATAATCTCCAATTTCCTGGGTAGAAAAAGTGCCCTCTGAATAAGGATTATCCGCGGCCTTGCCAGAACCACCCGCAGCTAATTCTGAACTGTATAATACACTTTGGCCATCTTCTATATTAATTTTTATACCTTCAGAAGTTACAATATTTGCAATATTGAAGATATCGCCATATCCCTGGGTAAGTTTGCCGCTTTGGCTTTGAGGGGTAAGTGCTTCATCAAAAGCCCAACCTTCTTGCATGAAACTTTCTCTACTAGCATTATATGTAATACCTTTATCTTCATCAAAAACTAAACCACTTTGCACACCAAAAGGAGTAACATCCCCAAATTGACTGATGCGCACAAAAGTTTTTTCGCCTTTACTAACCGGCATAACATCCAAATTACCGGAATCATCACGAACGAATTGAACGCCGGCCCCCCAAAAATTATTATGTTTACCGAATAAATTAATAGCACTATTCTCTGTAATTGTCTCGCCAAAATAGGCCCTCGCCCCGGCATTGAAATTATTGCTTACAATATTTCTGGCTGTTCTTCCTGCCATTGCATCAGAAGCAGTATAATTACTTAAAGACCATTCTAGCTGACCAGTTCCTTCCGGAATGTTTGTATCCAATACAGCTAAATTATTATTCCCTGCTAGATGATCGAGAGTATAGGCAGCATTTGAATACAAATTTAAAGCAACATCTGCTTGTGTTCCTACAACACCATTTGCCCCCTGTGGTAAATAATCTAAAGTTGAACCACTATCAGCTATCAAAGCTAAGCTATAATAACCATCTGAACCCGAATTAAGCTCGGCGTCACTTACAACTGCCTTAAAATTTTCTTCACCTAAAGAAGTTTTAATCAAGCCGTTTGCATTGTGCAAACTAGAAAGAGGCGCAAAGTGAGTATAGGTGTTAAAAAATCCACTTTTAAACTGAACTGCTAACCCAAAAAGTGATCCTTCAGCGCCAAATCTAAAACCGCTTTCCGGATTACTTATAAATTGTTTGTAACCCGCAGAATAAGGAGTAAGAGAAAAATTATTGACTTCAACTTGAGATAAATTTTTTCCCGAATATTTATTACTGTGATCATGATAAAATCCATACCCTAAATTTCCTTGGCTATGTAAGTCTACAATTATTTCTTTTGCTGCTGAACTATTAATGTCAGCTAGAACATCAAAATTATCCGGATTATAGCTTGTTCGAAAGTATTGGTTTTTAGAATTAAAACTAAGATTACCTTGGGTTATAAGATAATCATTTCCTGCCAAACTAGAATGGTCAACCACCATTTGCTCACTTTGACCATCCCAAATACTTATTGCACCTGCTTTTTGATAAGCCTCTCTATTTTCTTGTATATAATCTATTCTTTGTTCATGGTTTAAACCTTCCAAACCTTTATTTAAATCAGCAATAGCTGCGACATCTGCCCCCGGATGCCATCGATCGTTAGTAAGATAACCGCTAATCGTCCAGCCATAATTAGCTCCTTTATTAAATTCAGAAAGGCCATACTCGGAACTAAACCAAGGTCTGTCAATCCAGCTGATTTCTTGTCCTTCATCTAAAAGAGCTCTAGCCAAATCATCGCTAAAAGGTATTAATCCTAAAGTTAAACGCGATCTCAATGTTTGCTGTTTTAGATCTGTTTCTAAATTACCTGTGTCAAATGATCCCATCAAGGGAGAAATCGCCCAACTCAATCCTTTCCCAATTGTAGCAATAGTAACCATAGGAACTGTAGTTATTATATTGCCAAAATGATTAGCTGCAGCTCGATGATGATGTTGAGCAAGGCTGCTGTTTAAAGCATTTACGGCAACATCTATTGGGCCCGGGATATCAGCTTTTTCCATTTTATACCAAGTAAATGCATCCAAAAGATCTTTATCACTCTTAATTTCTGACCCCCATTCAGGGTGTGATGCTAAATTAAGGGCTAAATCATCTTTTGCGCTTTGATCCATCAGCGCTAATTGTTCTTCTAATTCCCAACGAGTTTCAAGTTCGGTTTTAGGAATAAATTGGTCAATTAAATTATAATGATAATCGGCTCTGGCTTGAAATAAAGCTAAGTCTCTTTGCACGCCACTATACTGTTGATTAATTTGTCCCAGACTTTTAAGGTAGCTATATCTGCCCATCGAAAGCCCATCCCAGCCAGCTTCAGCCACGCTGGTGAATGTATTCTGCAAAGGATTAATAAGAAAAGCACTCCAGGCACTAGTTTGATTATCTCCCCAAAAATAATTAACAGTCCCCCCTAAAACACCAGAGGTAAAAGCACCAACTGCATTGGCTACCATATTCCGCATCGCATAACTATCAAATTGATCCCCAAGAATATCTTCTTCAAACCAAGTAGCTGCCGCAGAACCTGCACCGGATACTAAGCCATCCGTAAGATTTTGACTAAAACTTTGCTCTGCAGCTTGTGAGCTGAATTGACTGGTTACTAAACTGTTAGCAAAGCTGCCTAAAGGTTTCCAGTTAGTATCTAATTGTGAAGACACTAAAGATTCTATCGCTGAGCCAAGTACTTGGCCCGTCCATTTCTTCCAACTATTAGCATAAAAATTACCCCAGGTTAAATCTCCATAATCAACGCCTAAAGTATTTCCTGTACCAAAAGCTACTGTTTGATAAGTTATAGACCCCAATGTACTAGTAAGTGGCACCCAATCTTTTCCCAATTCTTCGTTTAAATAATTTTGCAAATAATTAGAAGCTGCCATGCCAGTTGCTTCAGAAGCAATGGTTTGCCACCCTGAACCCCAATTCGCTATAGTTGAATTAGCTGCAATCGCCAGCACTTGAGTTAAATCTTCACTTAAACCATGACGCCGGCCTATAGACTGCACAGAAGAACTGACCATCGAGAAGCCAAAGGTGGAAGGCAATGAACCTAAAGTTGCTCCTAAGCCTTGGGTTAAAGTATTGCCGCTAAAAGCACTGCCTAAACCGCCGCCAACTTTGCCAAAAAAACCGGAACCAGCTTCCCCGGCTGCGGTAAACCCGCTGGAAAAATTAGAAAGGCCCGATGCTAACACATTCGCGCCAATTGAAAGTAAAGCTTGTTGGCCTAAGCTTTTTAAAAGAGCACTATCTATATCATCAATGGTGCTGTCAATATTTGCGTTTATTTCAGAAACATTTACTGCTGAAGACATCCCCCTGTAACTTTCTGAATAATCAGCGCCTTTGATTTGTTTGGCTTGTTTCTCGCCTACAAGGTTGTAATCGCTGGAAGGTAAGGAGCTAGAAACAGCTGCATAACCGGAAAATTTATCCTGAAAATCAGCTTGGCTGTAAATAACTTCCTGGCCGTTGTTGATTACATGAATTTTGTTATTTTTGACTTCTGTAACCAAAACATAGTGATTATACCTAAAGTGAGCGATAAACGGGGTTATCTTATTCAACCTCTCCCCGATTAGATAAGGTTTCAGCTTAACTGCTTTCAGCGGTTCACCCAATAACTGAGAAGTTTTCTCGATTGCATACAGGGAATTTTGTAAATCCTCCGGTTTTGCATCCAGCCCGGCTTTAAAATTTTCCTGATTTTGGGTTAAATCAATTGAAAACAAAATACTGGATACATCCGACCGAGACTGAGAATAACCCAAAGAATGAATATAATCGTAAAGCGACTGACTGCCGCAAGGTTCTTCTTGTAATAAATTATAAATGTGATTGATTTTTTCTGAACTTAATCGGGATGGATTTTTTACCTCCAAGGCTCTCCCCGAAGGAAATTGGATTTGAGTGTCCTTGTTTTGTGAACTAACCTGCAGCAAGGTTGATTTTACTAATTCCGGTATGGGCAGCTGGTTAAATTGTTGCGGGCTAATTCGTAAAACTGCTGCAGGATTAGGGGCAAGGCCGGGAGCAATAATCGGCGAAGGTGATGCTGCTCTTACAATATCTTGATAAACAAAACAAAAAATAACTACGCAGGCGATCACCTTCATCCAAGGTTTAAAACGAGCCTTTTGAGTTTCGTTAAAAACTCCTGATTCGCCAAAATCTTTTTCGCCTAATTGTTGTTTATTTTTATCCATTATTATTTATATACAATAAGGAGTTCGAAAACTCCCCCTTCCCCAAACGAATCTCTGTTAATCTTCTTTTCATCTTTTCGGTGTTTCTCTATTCCTCGGTGATTCCGTGATTAAAAAAAAACCGGATTACCTCTTCTTCGGCAACCCGGCTATCCTTCTTTATCCTTATCCATAAGCCAATAGCTATCGGCTATTAGCTATTTAGGACCCGTGGCTTTGCGTCCTCGCCTTACGGCGATTTTGCCTTTATCGGAAACACATAAAAGATAACATATATATATAAAAAAAAGCAAATTAATTGCAAAAAAACTTGTGAAAAAAGAAAACCCTTACAATATAAATTAAAAGATTTAATTAAGTTGAAAAAATAATGCTTAGAAGTTTAGTTAAAGTACAATATTTATGGACAATAATATTTATAATCTGCTGATTATAAAGAAGTTATAAATATTTTTTATTTATTATCAGTATAAGTAACACTTACTAATGTTTGCCCGGCCTTTATCCCCGGGCCTAAAGCATTATTGCCGGAAGCTCTTAAAAACCTCATTTGACACTCTTGCCCTTTCTCCTTACTAAATTCAATACTATAAACTTCAACCTCCGGTGATTGCGGCATAGATTCAGCAGAGGGGGGCGATTTTTCTTTTTTAATCGTCCATCCATATTTGGGCATTTCTTTTTTATAATAAGCTGCTAAAGAGGCTGGCCCGCTCGCAGAAGCATAAGTAAGAAATAACTTATCACCTATAACATGTTTAGCCATCTCTTTTAAACTCGAATGAATGGGCATAAAATCCACTTTCTGCGGCTTTTGCGGCTGCATTATAGATTGCATCTCGGCTGAAGTTGGCATTTTACTGATATTTAAGCTGTATTTCATTCTCTCGCCGCTAACCGGTTTTAGGCAAGTAGAACCAGAGCAACCTATAAAAAGAATGGTTAAAGTATAGGGTTTTTTAGTAAACATAATACTGTTTCCCTGCAAACCTTTGGCTTTGGAAGGAAGGTCTATTATCTGCGAAACTGAATCGATTATATTGAATTCTTGCCAACCGTAACGCGGTAAATTAGCTTTATAAAATTCTTTTATTTTTTCTTTGGAAAGATCCGTAAGAAACATCCGGATATTTAAATCCATAAATTCCGGGGCATTTTTTGCCATCGATTTCGGTGGTTTTATTATATCCGTAGACGGTGGAACCGGCAATTTAGAAGGAGCTGGTTTTGGCTGGTTACTTTCAGCTGGAGCCGGCCCAAATATTTGCTCCGGCAAATTTTGAAAAGAATTTTGTTGGCAAAATCCGGGTAAAACGATCATAAAAGATAATGAAAAAATAAGAAAAAAACCCAATAATCTCTGTTTCATATCACGCCTCCTTACATCAATTAGCTTCTTCTAACACAGCAGAATGGCTCCAACTTGGTAAATAGATATTTCCACCACCCCTAAAATCAGTTACAGCCCTACTGGTTATATCCGGATATTCAGTTTGCCACAAGGTTAAATTTTGGCCCTCATGCGCCTGAGTAGAACTGACTGTTGCTTTTCGGTCATGTTCAACTTCTTCGATAAAACAAATCAACCTGTCTCCTACATCTGCGGTAGAACTGCTGGTAAAACTTTTTATACACCTTAGACCATCATAGGCATCATCTGTTAAAATTTTAATAAAAGGCATCAATGCTAACCCTATAGCATTCCAGATTATACCCCATAAAATAGTTTCTCCCGCCATTTCCCAAGCTTCTGGATCCCAAGCGAGATGCCAGACAACTCTACCAATACCAGCGATAGCTGTTGCTACTACCTCAACAGCGCAAGAATAAAGAAATATACCTTGGGTATCTTGATCTTCCGTGTTTTCATTTTGCTCATTACCCATCCACGCTTGAGGATCGTCAGGTGGCTCGTCTAAATCTAGCAAATCATCATATACACCATTCATGTCACTATCACCTGAGCCATAGATAGCAGTAACATCATAATTAGATAAGCTGAATATTTGAGATGGATCTCTGGCAGCAACACCTATAGAAACATTCATCGGCAAAGGATTTATCGGCTTTAGATATTGAGTGAAGGCAAGGCCATATAGAATTAAAGCCACATCTGATAAATCTTGAATTAAATCAAAAGTATCATCTAATTTATCACTATCCCATTTTGTATGTCTGAGGTCGTAATTTACAACATCGGCAGTTGATACATTACTAGTTACGCTATGGCTGCGGCCGTGGCCGTCTTGCCAGCTAAAAGTATAAGTGGTACCTGAACCTAAATCATCCACAAAATCTTGATAATCATCTCTGGTTTTGTTCCAGCCGCCTTCAGATATCTTTTCAGAATCATCAATTAATTTAGCACTAATATTAGAATTAGCAAATACCAATTGATGACCAGCTGTTATCGCATCCGGGATAGCTTCAGTTATGCTTGTTCTGATATTTTGATAAGCTTCCAGCATCGCTGCGTATTGACTTTCCACATAAGCTTGAATAACTTGAATTATTGTTTTAAATTTATTAAGGTGCCACCAAGCCAACGCTAACATAACCAAGGCAATGATTTCCACAACTATTGCGGCACAAGCTGATAAATACATAATGCCTAAATTTGATGTTGCAAGAGCCATGGCTGCTAAACTATATTGCCACGATTTATCAAAATTATCATAAGCTTCCGCAAAAAAACCATCCATATAGAGATGAAAAGTTGCATTAGAATCTACCAATTGCTGGTTAGAGACAGCCAAACTATTAAAAATACTGGCCATTGCAGACCCCGCCGCTAAAGCTCCGGCATCCGCTGAATTTGAAGCATGGGTTTTAATTTGGGAAACCTTACCAATATTAACGGTTACCATGATCGCAATAATTAAAATAGTAAGAATCGCAATAAAAAAAGGCGTCAACTGCCCCTTATGGTAACTGTTTCTATTTTTTTCTAAATAAATATACATAATAACTTTTTTTGGCCTAGGACTTATGACCTAGGACGTTGGACTTTATATCAACCTCCTACCGCCCCACCTAATCCGCCTTTTAAAAAGTGAATCATAATCGGGCCGCCGACAATAATTAATAAAACTAACATAATTAAAAGCAATGGTATCAACATCTTCAGCGGTGCCTTCAATGCTTGCTTTTCGCCCCGATTCCTTCTGGTTCTGCGGTTATCCTCTGAAATTATCGCAAAAGCCTCCTCAACCGGTGAACCAATTTTTTCGGCTTGACGCAAAACCCTCACAAATGAGGTAATTTCTACGATATTAAGCCGTTTCGACATATCCCTTAAAGCCTCCAAGCGGGATTTTCCTAAATTGATCTCATCAAGCATCTCTTTCAATTCATCAATCATCGCATTCGGCTTAACCTTATCAATAATCCAACGGGTTGCTGACAAAAAATCAAGGCCGGCCCCTACACACAAGGAAAGTAAATCTACGGTTTCCGGCAAGACCTTAACGATAGCAGCTTTCCGTTTTTTAATCTTGCTGTTTAAAATCATATCCGGTAAGATAAATCCTGCCAAAGCAGCAACTATTAAAAAAATTAAATCTGTGCTTATATCTAATAGATAAAGTAAAAAGGGAAAAAGAGCTGCGAGGATAATTTTTCTCGCCAAAAATTCTTCCGGTAAAAGCCGCCAACGGCCTAGACCCAGTTTTTTTCTTAACTTAGTTCTTATGTTTAGTTTATCAATTAAGGGTTCTACTAGTGGGTAAAGAGGGCGAAAAATTTCCGCTTTCCGCCGTTTTTTTTCAGCCTCTACTGCTCCCAAAGAAACAGTTTCTGTTTCTGTGGTAGTTAAATTAATGAAAATAAAAACTAACGCAATTACAATAATAGTATAACCAATAATCATCTTATGCCTCGATTTTACTAAACAGATAAATAAAAAACATTGCAATTAATTCAACTATTATCGCAGCAATAAGTAAAATCTTGCCTAAATCTGTTTGAAAAAATGGGTCAAAGTGCTGAGGATTGCTCTTTAGGACTACGCCGATAAAAGCAAAAGGCAACACAAACATAATAAAGCCCTGAATTTTTGCCTGCAAAGTTAAGGTACTGATCATCTCTTTAACTCTGGCCTTATCGCGCATTGTTGTCACTAAATTTTTAAAGGTCTTGATTAAGTCTCCACCCGTTTCTCGGGAAACTAAAATCGCCGAAACTATTAAATCTATCTCTTCCGAAGGTACCCTTTCGGTTAATCGCTTCAAAGCATCTTCTAAAGATACCCCCATTCTAATTTCACGAACCATTAAAGAAAATTCATCACTGGCCGGCTTATCCATATCTTCTGTAACAGCCTCAGCAGCTTGAACTAATGAAAGCCCTCCCCTTAATGATGAAGACATAATCATCAATACATCATTAAGTTGGCCGATAAATTTAATTTGGCGTCTTTGCTTAACGACTTTAGCCGCAAAAGGCGGGATAATTGCCCCCGCTAAAAGGCCGGCTCCGGCACCAATAATGTTACCTAAAATGATAAATCCAATTATAGCTGCTATTACAGCAACCCCCATGCAAACTAAAAACAATTTCTTTTTATCGATAAAAATGAAAGAGTGGATAAGAGCACTGTCTGCGGTAGATACTTTCTGATCAATATGCTTCAGCCAGATAGGGACTATTATAGGAATGCCATAAAAAATAGTTAAAGCAATTCCTGCAAATAAAACAATATATCCAATTAAAATTTCAATATTCATAATAATAAAAAATTCGAAAATCGAAAATCGAAATCCGAAACAATCTGCTTATCTGCTATCTCCAATCTCCCATCTATTCCCTCATCTATTCTACCATCTCCCATCTCTAATCTCCAATCTATTTTTCATACTGCATCTGACTGCCATAGGTGTCAGCGGCTTGCTTCATCTTCCCTTGAGTAGCTCTTTTAAAATAAACACTAAATGCTAATAATGCACCCGCTACTACAGCAATCAAAGCTGCATATTCTATTGCTGATTGAACTTTTTTTCTTTTATACAAAATCATTGATATACTTAATTGCTTAAAATCACTTCCTCTTCGGTTAAACTACTAGGATTATAACCTGCCGGACGGCCAGGATCTTGATTGCCAGCTTCTCTTCGACTCTGTTCATAACTATTGCTTCTTCCTGCAATTTGGGCGTGCCCCCAAACCCAAATATTGATTATGCCTAAAATAAAGAGGCAAAAAACCACAAAAGTAACCGCTAATTCTAAAGTAACTTCTGTTTTTTTTATTAATTTCATTTCACTGCTATCCATTGTCTCGGGCTATCGCCCGGTAACATTACATTATCAACTTCTTTATCCACATCCGTATGACTATAATAACCATCTTGGCCAAGGCCTTGATCAATACTATAAAGCGGATTCCCGTCTTTATCATTTATAGTATAAATCACTTTATCTTCTACCTTCCCTGATTGGTTAGTCGTAATATTCGAATTATTATAATTTATTTGTGTAGAAGCATTTACCTTTACATAAGAATCTATCTCTATCTCATTCTCACTTGCATCTTCATTATTTTCATTATTTTGCTGTAATGTAGTATTTACCACATCTTCCAGGTGGGATGAGCCTACAGAACTGCTAACGCCGGTAATACTTGTATCGCCTAAAACTGTTTCATCTTCGCCAGCGTAAGCGTTAATTGTACCTTGAAGACTTGAACCTAATCTATTTACCAAAACATTAAGTGACCCGCTACTTAGCTCAACAGCTGGGCTTTCTTCTCCAGCCAAAATACCGCTTAATTCACGCTCATCTTTATTAAATTTATAGTAAGCGTGGGCTGCAAGCTCACCAGTTTCTACTGCACCTTCGTCAGTATAGGTAATAGGAGGAGTTCCCCAATATATTTGTCCAGAGCCGCTTATTTGGCTTCTTTCTCCTACAACCGGAGAATAAAGATTGGCTTGGCGTTTATTAGAAAAATTTACATAGCTTACCGAGCCTACACTTGAGTCAGATGCTCTTTCCAGTGCATTCCGAAAAGCTTCTTGAGTCACATATTGAGTTTCATTCATTCTCTGGATATAAGTTAATAAGTAATAAAAACAAAGCAATATCAACGTTCCAAATATTGCCATTTCTGTTAATGCTTGTGCTTTTTTAATTTTTTGAATCATATTTTTCTTTAATAAATTACTTTATTTAAACTACTTCTTATAAATCTCCTGAGCTATCCCCTTTAAATTTCCTGAGCTATCCCCTTCCACATAATCTTCATCCTCTGTAACTCTATGGGTATTACTAGTTGCTGTTGTAGATGATCGTTTGGATTGAGCCCCTTCTGCTCCTAAATTTATGCTTACATTCATATCTTGAATTGTTTGCGAATTTTGCACCATGTCTTGATCGGTATAAGCTAGATGATCTGCGCGAGGTGCAATCATCGCATCGGAAAGCCCGGCGACCTTGCCTTGAACACCTCTTTTAAAGTATTTATTCATCCCAACAAGAGCTAAGCCAACCACCACCATCAATATCGCATAATTCAATAAACTCTGAGTTTTACGCACAAATAATCACTCCTTTTCTGCTCTTTTCTTAATTATTACTCTCCCCAATACTCCTCATCAAATCCGCCAATGTTAATATCACTTTCCTGGCTTTGAGTTTGTTGGGAAGTAGTTGTAGTTGTTCCGCCACCTGTAACTTCTTCAGACGATGAAGATATCTCTTGAGTAATAGTCCCCGTTGCCCCAAACGAATATTGCTCACCCATTTGATCTGCCGATGATTTCAGTTTGCCTTGCACACCGCGTTTAAAATAAACTTGGCCGGCAATGATCGCCCCGATTACTACCGCAAACAACGCAGCGTATTCTAGGGTACTTTGTCCTTTTTGCATTTTCATTAACATCTAAAACCTCCTCCTCATCTTTTTATCCCGTAACGATTAATAGCCTTGATCGCCAATAGAATATGTTTCTGTTTGCGTAGAATCAGCTTCCGCATCTTGAGTTTCCGTTCTGGTGAAAGCGCCGCCGTCAGTTGTAGCCATTTCTTTGCTAACCTCTTGGCTCCTACTAGTTGTTCCTGAATCCTGATCAACAAGATAATAGGGCACATATTGGCCTTCATCTTGTAGGGTTACACCAGTTCCGGCAATAGTTTGGCCTTGCGCCGATTGCCCTACCGCATCGGTAACTGACTTCACCTTTCCCTGCATGCCTCTTTTTAGATACTTCTGCATCCCGATTGCCACAGCAATAATGATGCCAAAAAAGATCGCATACTCTGCCGTTGACTGGGCTCTTATTTTTTTTCTTAAAACTATTAACATCTGCCACCTCCTAAAAATTATTTTTAATTTCCGTCACCGAGACCGCCGCCAACTTGGCTCTTGAACTTACCGGTTGCACTTTCCATAGCACCAGTTGCATCTTGCAGTCCTTGGTCGGTGCTCTTCTGCATATATTTAGCGCCAACAACCACCGCAGCAATTATTACCGCTAAAATAATCATGTATTCCAAAATACTTTGCCCCTTCCTTAACATCTCCCACCTCCTTAAGTTATCGTGAAGATTCATCTAATTCTTCCTGTACTTGTTTTAATCGTGCGTTCATCGCTCGGCGTATATACTTCTGCATCGCCATCAAGGCTGCAGCTATCACCATTATCAACAATGAATACTCTAAAATCGACTGTGCTTTACTTTTTTGTAATTTTCTAATCATAACTTTACTTTTGTTTCGTTTCATTATTTTTAAAATTAAAAACCAAAACTACTTCCACCAAACACCAAAAGCACTTATTCCTCCAGCTTTAACACCAGTAGAATCATCTTCTTCGGAATTGTTCTCTTCAGAAGCAGCTGTTTTAGAATCATCTTTTTCAGAACTATTATCCGAATTCAAAACAACAGCAACAGGTTGATTGTTCATGCTCATTTCCTGCATTACTTCATCAAAATGATTTTGGAAAACTCCTCTTGCATCAGCAATAAAACCGATAGCAATTATGCCGCTGACCACCACCACAAATGCTATTGCGTATTCGACTATTGACTGTGCTTTTTTCATTTTTGTCTCCATAATTACAAAACCGGATAACCTCGGGGGAGGCATCCGGCTTGTTAAAAATACATTTTTACGCATTTTCGCGCCTCCCCCAAAACACTCTTATTATAACATATAACATGACAAAATTACCACAAAAAACAAGGCAAAAAGGGAGATTATGAAAGCGCTTTTTTCAACGCATCGTTGTATGGTAGGGGCACATTGCAATGTGCCCCTCCTCACCGAAAAAACACCCTTTTCCCATCCACAAAAAAAGCTTGTTTATTTAATCTTTTTTTAGTTTTAGCAGCAATTTTATCTAAAACTACCAACAGATAATCATTCCCGTTTTCTATAAATCCCCTTTTCCGTTTTGGTTCGAAACCTTCCACCAATTCTTTACACAAAATCGATAACAATTGCCCAACCCGGCTAAAATCCGTTAATTGAGAAAAACTTAATTTATGCGGTAATATCCCCATTATTTCTTTTTTTTGCGCGTCTTTGTTGAAAAAAGATTGTTCAATCGCTTTTGTCCCTGCAAAAAAACTTTCTTCTCTATCCGGCCATAAATACAAGTAACTGTTAATTATATCCTTTAAGAGAGTTTTGGTAATTTTCTGATAAGAAGTAATTAAACCCCAATTAGGCAGGCCATAATTCTTATCTCTTATTAGGACGTTATTTGATATAATTCTTTCATTATCAATGTTTTGTATAAATTCTATAGATAAATCAAGAAGATAATAAGTGCCTAAAGGAGTAAGATGAATGCACTTGTATCGCTTTTGTTTTTTAGGAAAATTTAACCCTTTCGAAACTCCTTTCGGATAATAACCTAAAATAAAATCTGTTTTTTTCTTCATCTCAATTTTCTCAACCACCTTCGCTTTTGTATCTAAAAATTGTACCGCTGCGATCCTTTGCTTCTGGCCTTTAATTAATTTAAAAACCAAGGTGGATAGATGACCCCAGCTTTTAGTATAACCAAAAATAAATAAACCTTCTTTGGCCATTTTCATAACGCGATTTTTTGCATCTTGGAGAGAAGAAAAGAAATATTCTATCTTGGGCACAGAATCCCAAAGAGTTGTCATTTTTGCATCAGAAAAAATATAAGACCTATCTATAAATATAATTTTTATTCCTGAAATAATCGTTAAATTTTTATGTAGTAATTTCAGTTCCAGGGTGGGCTGATAACGCACTATCTGTTTTTTAAAATAATTGAACTTTTTAACGGGAAATCTATACAACCCCGCTAACCGTAAATAACTCTTTTTACGAGCTGCTGTATTTGGTTTTTCAGCTGATAAAAAAGCAAGGCTAGCTAAAATTATAAATTTTTTCAACAATTCTTTTTTTAACTTTGGGGTGTAGATATTGAGTTCATCGCTAACATACTCAAAGAATCCGATCTGACTATCGATACAGCGCAATAGTAATAATCCTGCTTCCGGAATACTGTTTTTTTCATAAGCTAATTTAGCTTCTTTTCGCCCCTTTTTAAGCTTAGCTCCTTTAGCTTGTAATACAGAGTGAACACTGCTTTTCGATAATAAGACGCCGTATTTCTTCTCTAACAAGTCAGAAAGCTTCCTCACCCCTAGATTAGGATTATTTCTGTGTTGGTTGAGCACCAGCTTCTTCAGGCGGGCATCAATCTTTTTCTTCATTATTATCTATTATAGAATAAAATCAAAAAAAATGAAAGAATTTCCCGTTTTATTTCGTCTATAAGTAAAGGGGGTAAAAAATAACAATGTAGGGGCACATTGCAATGTGCCCCTACCAAATAAAACCCATGTTAAAAAACCGCAAATCAATACGATTAAAAAATTACAATTACAGCCAACCAGGTATGTATTATGTGACAATATGTGTAAATAATCGTAAATACCTGTTTGGCGATATATATAATGAAAAAATGATTTTAAATAAATATGGGAGAATTATTCAAAAAGAATGGTGTAAAACGGAAAAAATCCGTAAAAATATTGAATTGGATGAATTTATTATAATGCCAAATCATATCCATGGAATAATCAATATCGTACGGGCACATTGCAATGTGCCCGTACATAATCATGTTGAAAAATTTGGTTGCTCCACGCCAAATTCAATACCGACAATTGTTAAATTGTTTAAATCAACAACAACAAAACAGATCAACCAATTACGGAATATGCCAAAACAACCGATTTGGCAACGCAATTATTATGAACACACAATCCGCACTGAATTCAATTTAAACCGCATCCGCCATTACATCCTCGATAATCCTGGCAATTGGAAAAATGATAAATATTACCCCAAATAAAAATATGCTCCCCAGCCGCTCTTGACAAAGTTCATCATATGTGATACATTTGATATGGAGGTGAAAATTATGCCGACAAAAAACCCGCGTTTAAATGTTGTGTTGGAACCAAGATTATACAAAGCTTTAGATAAATTGGCACATCGAGAAGGAGTTTCTCTCTCTTTGGCAGCAAGGGATTTGATCAAAGAGGCGTTAGAACTCCATGCAGACAGCTATTGGCAAAAATCAGCCCAGGAAAGAGAAAAAACCTTTTCTCCTAAAAAATCTCTATCGCATCAAGAAACTTGGGAATAAATGGCTTATAATTTACTTTATCATCCCGATATTAAAAGAAAGGATCTGCCCAAAATACCGAAAAATCTCCAAAAAAGAATTCGCAAAGCGATTGAAGAAAGATTATTGGCAGAACCGACAAAATACGGGCAACCCCTAAAAAGAGGCTTACAGCAATATCGAAAACTTCGCGTCGGTGATTACCGGGTTATTTATAAAATAGATAAAAAAGATATTATTATTTTTAAAATAGGCCACAGAAAAGAGGTTTATCAACAAGTCCATTTGCGCAAGGAAGGCTAATTACTTTCTTCTGATAACCGCAAGCTATCACCTTCCAACCCTTGACAAACCTTGAAAATTAGGTTACACTTGTTTCAGTAAGTGGACAAAAAAGAGTACTTAGTGAAATGAGATTTCAAGAACTTTACAAAACTTTAGAAAAACATAAATACTTCATTTTTTCCTATGATGATCTTCTCTCCTTCTCACCTAGCGAAAAAAAAGAAAATCTAAAAAAAATGCTGTTTCGGTGGTGTGAAAAAGGATGGATTTATCACCTGAAGCGAGGTTTATATGAGTTAAGCTTCCCAACTGATTTTATGATCCCTGATTTTTATATTGCTAACAAACTTTATAATCCTTCTTATATCTCACTAGAAACTGCCTTATCGGATTACAGCATTATTCCGGAAGTATCTATGGCGGTAACGTCTATCTCTACAAAACCTACGCGCAAATTTAAAAATAAACATGGCCTTTTTATTTATAAAACAGTCCAACCAAAAGCTTTCGCGGGATACTATTTAGAAAAACAAGGCGATTTTAATATTCTTATTGCCGAGCCGGAAAAAGCCTTTATTGATTATCTCTATTTTAATAATTACCGTAATAAAAAAATAAATTTAAAAGACCAACGGTTTGATGAAAAAAAACTTAAATCTCTTAATAAGAAAAAATTGAATAAATACGCTAGACTTTATAATCTTAATCTGGGAGAATTTTATGCTGACTTATGAAACTTTGTTAGAACAGGCTAAATCAAGGGAGATGCCGCCTACAAAAATCCGGGGAATTTTACGAGAATATTTACAAATCCTTATTCTAAAGGAAATTTATAAGATTCCGGAAGGGAAAAAACTTTATTTTACCGGAGGAACTTATCTTAGATTGATTCATAACTTAAAAAGATTTTCTGAAGATTTAGATTTTAACAGTAACAAAATAACCAAACTTAAATTTGAAAAGCTTCTCGAAAAAGTAAAAAATGAATTAAAAAGAATTGGCCTAAAACCTAAATTAGAGTTTTCTCATTGGGGCAATCTTTACGTAGCAAATTTAATTTTCCCTCAAATAGAACAAACATATAAAGCAAAATCAAAATATTCCAAAAAAGAAGGAATCATTATTAAAATAGAATCTGTTTTGTTAAAACAAAGAATAAATACAGAAACAGAAGTAGCTGCCGGTTTTGGCCAGTTTTATCCTTGCCTCTGCACTAGAAAGAGCATTTTATTTGCTGACAAAATCGATGCCCTCAGAAAAAAAAATAAAGGCAGGCATATTTATGATATAATTTTTATGCTTTCAAATAAATATCCGATTGATAAAAACAGGTTAAAAACTTTAGGCATCAAGACAAAGCCTTTTCAAACAATAACAAAAAGAATTGAAGGCTTTTCCAAAAAAGAACTAAAAAAACAGGCTGACTCATTGCAGCCTTTTCTTTTTGATGAATCCGAAGCAAACTTAGTAAAAGACGCAAAAATTATTATTCCCTCATTATTAGAAAAATACTAAACTGGAAACTGGTGGCCTGGCAACTGGTAACTAAAAATAAATATGGCCCAAAAATCTAAATTAAAATCAAACTACGAAACATTAGCGCTTGTCCTTCTCGTTACAGGTTTAGCTGAATTCTTTCTTTTCTTTTGGCAGGTTATGTATTTACCCATAAACCTGCTTGGCTATTTAAAACTTGCCTTTGCTTTTTTTGACTTCTACTTAGCTTATGCATTCTTCCAAAACAAGCCAAAAATAAAAAGAACCTTTTTCTTCAGATTATTCTTGGGGTTAATTAGCACACTCCTGGTATTTTACCTAGTTGATGCCCAATATGGCTTAATTTGGGCTAGAATCGTCACTTTACTTTGCTTAGGGCTCCTGGCTCTAGATAAGCTAAAAAGAGCCGCTATTTTAGCTATTTTAACGGTAATTATGCTTTTAACTAACGGCTATCTGACCGCCTATTATATCAGCTACAAACAACAGCTTTTAATAAAGCTTAAAAAATACGGACAAAAAGAATTTATAAGCCCAGCCTTCAATTATAAACTCAATACCCCCGCTAACTGGAAAATAGTAAGAAGGGATGATTTTTCTCAAATAAAGGAAAAATTCTTAAAAACAGAAGCTGAAATTGCTTTAATCAGAAAAAATGGTAATTCATTTTGCTTAATCATCCCCGAAGAATTAAATTTATTTAAAAAAAGTTTTAGTTTAAAAACTCTTAAAAATACTTTATCTAATGATTTAAATCTTAAAAGAAATATAAAAGTAAAAAAATCTTCTTTTTTTATAAATAAAAATACTGGTTTCCAAATTCAATACACAGATATCACAAAGGGCAATAGACAAGATTACCTTATACTTTACCTTAGAATTAATGATTTTGACTTAAAATTTATCGGTTGGACTTTGGGAAACGATCAAGCAAAGATTTATGCAGAAATCAAAAATATAGCAAAGAATATCACTCTTGATAAAAAATAATTTACCTTACCTTTTCATTTTTAAATTTTTCTAAACTTAAATTTAATTTATCTAAAATTTCCTGGGCCTCTTCTTCTTTTCCTAAATCTAGATAAATTTTTGCAATAAATTTCTTAGCTTTTTTAAAATCCGATTTAAAACTAAGCGCCTGACGCGCAAAAATATAAGCTTGTTCATATTTTTTATTCTTATAATTTATTTTCGCCAGAATATATAATGCCTTGTAATGGCCCGGATAAATATTTAATAAATTGTCCATATATATTCTACTCTGATTATAAAAGCCTAATCTATACAATATATAACCTTTCTTGTACAAACCTTCGGCGTAGGGGGTATAGAGTTTTATATTTTTAATAAAATTAATTTTTTCTGGTTTATAATTATCAAAATCAACTATTTTTTTCTCTAAATTGGTATAATTTTTTAAGGCTGAATTCTTTATAAAAATTATTCCATCCATCCCGAAATAAATACACTTATAGCCTTGCTGGTAAAGGCTAAAAATTAAATCAGGAGGATCGTTTCTAACATAACTAATCACAAATCCTTCTAGCTTATATCTGCTGACGGCTTCCTTTATTTTTTCCTCATCCCCGGATGAAATTTCATTATAAAAATTAAAAAAATCTTGGCCGTAAAATTCTGCCCTGCCGTCAATAAATACTTTTCTCTCCGGATAGAGATTAAATATTAAGCTTGAGCCAAGATTAAAATTGTTATACATCCTCCCAGGCAATTTATTATTTTTTATAAAATCAATTAATTTTTCCGGATATTGAATTTTTTCCCGGCCAAGAGACTTTTGGCTAGTAGCGAGTGAATTCTTTACAGAAAAATCAAGGTATGACTGTTTGGTCTTCGGTAAATCAATAATTTCACCTGAAATTGCTAAACAAATCTTTACAATAAAAACTAATAAAACAATTTTTAAAAAAATAAACCTTTTAGGAGTAATACTTTTTTTTAAAAAAGATTTTTCCAAATAAGGAAATCGATTTACGGCCAATACTACTGCTGCCGGGATATAAAAGTAGAAATTACGGGTAGAATTTAGGGCAAAAATCACCATAACCAGCCAAAGAACAGCATAAAAAAGATTGAATTTTTTAAAAATAAAAACAAAAAAACTGGTAGCTATCAGATATTTTATGTATAAAGAACTCCAACTAAAAGCTGCTAGCGGTTTTCGCAATTCTTGTATGCTCTGATAAAAAACACCTTGTTGGCCGGTTAATATATCTTTTATAATTTTTAAAGGATAGGTGATAGTACCAATTGGATAAGGATTTAGCAAACAGGCAAAAAAGGTAAAAAAGGTTATAATTTTTACTCTTTTGTAAAAATCATCAGAAAATTGTTGCTTACTTATTTTAGCGCTGAGCAGATAAATAATTAATACCGCCGGCCCGAGAAAGAAAAAACCGTGCGTATTTACCCAAATCAGCTGAACAAAAGGAAGTAAATAAAGTAATTTCTTTTTTTTAAAGATAAAGGGTATCAGAAAAACAATAAAAAAGAGAAAACTAAAATGGTCCGGCCGCAGCGTAAAACGCAAAAAGGATACTTTTAAGCTAAAAAAAATCAGAAAAAAAGCAAAAATCCAATCAATCTTTAAAGCAATAAGAGCTAGAAGAAAAAAAGCTGTAATTAAGACTATTGTTTTAAATAAAACTAACCCTTCAATCCCAAATTGCTGATAAATTTTATAAATTAAAACCTGATAAAGCCATTCATGATCATCCCATTTCTTGCCTGCTTGAGTAAATGAAAAAGGATCTTCTCTGAGAACATGGCCACTTTCTAAGATATGTTCACCACTTTTAATGTGAAACAAATAATCTAAACCATGTAAGTTAAGAGAAGCAAAAAGAATCAGGTAGGAAAAAAGAAGAAAAAATGCCGGCCAGCGTAAAAAATCAATTATCTTATTAACTTTTTCTAACATAATTGACCTTTATTATATCATAAAAATTCCCACCCAAAAGGTGGGAATCAGATAAAAAAATAGGGGGCGTTTGCCCCCTTGGCTAAGTAGGGTCACGGCATGCCGTGCCCCTAGAACCCTCTTTGATTTAAAGATAACATATCAAAAAAAGATTTTTCAAGGGAATTTTGTAATTTATATAAAAAAGGTATAAAAAGGGGACGTTTCCCTCGTTTGTAACCCCTTGCTATACAATTGGTTATGAAGGCAACATTTCCAGGAAAAAATATGCATAGCTAATAAAAACGCGGAAAATATACCTTTGCAACTTGTTGTTAATCAATTAGTTATGAAAGAGGGAAACGTCCCCTCTGGAGTGGATTAATCGGAAAAGATTTTATCGTCGATTAAGTTCATACGGCGCATATCGGTGAAAAATTTAGGATATCTCTTCATCACCGTTTTGAAACTTCCTTTAATTTTTCCTTCCGAAGTTTTGCCTTCGCGTCGAAAAACAAATAAATCCTGTAAAACGATTTCTCCTTGCTGAATATCCCTTACTTCTGTAATATGAGTAATCCGGCGGGAACCATCGACAAAGCGATGGTGCTGCACAACAATATCTAAAGTTGCCGCCAACATTTTTCTAATTTCCTCTAAAGGCAGTTTTATCCCGGAAGATAAAACCATCGCCTCAATTCGGCCTAATATATCTTTAGGACTGCTGCCGTGAACTACCGCTAAAGTCCCGGTATGGCCGGTTGCCATCGCTTGTACCATATCTAAAGCTTCCTCCCCGCGTACTTCACCTAAAATTATTCGATCCGGGCGCATGCGGAGAGCATTTTTTATTAAATCTCTTAAAGTTACCCCCCCTCTACCTTCTTCATCCGGATCACGAGTTTCCAGTGGGACTAAATTTGGCTGATGCAGCTGAAGTTCTGCAGTATCTTCAATAGTTACAATTCTTTCATCTTTGGGGATTGAATAAGAAAGCATCTCTAAAGTAGTGGTTTTACCGGTTCCGGTTGCCCCGGAAAATAATATATTGAGTTTTGCCTGGATACAGCTTTTTAAAAATTCAGCCATATTTTTACTCATTGCATCCCGTTGCAATAAATCATCTAGACTTTTTAGTTCTTGAGAAAACTTTCTGATTGTAATTGAACTGCCGCAGCGTGACATCGGGGCTAAAATTATATTCAGGCGTGATCCATCCTCGAGGCAAACATCCGCATAAGGATGATTGTGGGACACCATCTTTCCATTTTTTATAAAAAAATCTTTTATAATATCTTCTATCTCTTTTTCGCTAAAACTTACAGAATCTTCCTTGTAAGTTTTACCGTCTTTTTCTAAAAAAACAGCCTGAGGGCCGTTAATCATGATTTCTGTAGTTTTTGGATCAGCCAATAACTTATTTAATTTTTCTACGCCTTCTGCCATAATTATTCCTCGGGGATAAACATATCCCGCGGTAATTCTATACCTCTTGCTTTCATTTCATCATAATAAGTAGGAATATTGCCCAATGGCACGAAATCACCAACAACTTCTTGATTCTTGCCAATGCCGGTTTGGCGAAAAGTAAATATATCTTGTAAATTGATATGAGTTTCATCAGTCATTCCGGCAATTTCAGTAATCTTAGTAACTTTACGCGATCCATCGGAAAGCCGCGCAGTTTGTACTACTAAATCGAGAGCCGATGCGATCATTTCCCTTATTGCCCGCAACGGCAAATCCACACCGCTCATTAAAATCATACTATCGAGGCGAATTAATACATCTTGGGGTGAGTTAGCATGAATGGTGGTCATGCTGCCGTCGTGGCCGGTATTCATCGCCTGGAGCATATCTAATACCTCTTGGCCGCGGCATTCACCCACTACAATCCGATCCGGCCTCATTCTTAAAGTATTACGAAATAATTCGCGAATTGTTATCGCCCCTTTGCCTTCGATGTTAGGCGGCCGTGATTCAAGTCGAATCCAATGCCTTTGGTGCAACTTTAGTTCAGCGGAATCTTCGATAGTCACAATTCGCTCATCTCCCGGTAAATATGAAGATAAAATATTTAAAAAGGTAGTTTTACCTGAACCGGTTCCACCGGACACCAGTATATTTTTCCTCGATTCAACTGAAGCTTTTAAAAATTTACCCATATCTGACGTTAAACTGCCAAACCTGTTGATTAAATCTTCCATATTAAACCTTTCGTGGGCAAATTTACGAATAGTTATAGTTGGCCCACTTAACGACAGCGGCGGAATTATCGCATTCACCCGGGAACCGTCTTGCAGCCGAGCATCCACATAGGGCACTGATTCATCTATTCTTCTTCCCAGGGGAGCAAGGACCCTTTCAATTATAATCCTTACTTGATTGTTAGATATAAATTTCTTGGTAGTAAGTTTTAATTTTCCTTTTTCTTCAATAAAAACCTGGTCTTTATTATTGACCATAACTTCTGTTACTTCGGGGTCATTCAACAAATCTTCTAAAGGCCCCAGGCCTAAGGCTTCATCTAGGACTTCTTTGATTATTTTTGCTCTTACCTCGGCTGATGAAATAAACCCGCCAGCTTCTTGTGCGATAATATTTGTCACTATCTTTTTTGCTTTATCTCGTAAAGATTTCATCTGATGCTTATCCGATAAGATTTTTTCCAGGGGAAGTCGTTTTAGGTCCATTTCATCAAGAAGTCTACTTTGAGTTCTTTTTTTCAGCTGAATTACAGCATCTTCTTCTTCCGCTAATTTCTGAGGTGCTTTTTTTTCACCTAAACTTTTTTCTAAAATACTTGCTTGAGTTTCTTTTTCTTTAACTGTTTTTATCCTGATATCCTGTAAATTTTTCCTGGCTATGAAAATACTTGGTTTAGTGATTAACTTATCTGCTAATTCGTTAAATGCCTCACTAATTTTAGCTTTGGGACTATCCATTACAACCGGATTGCCCTTGTTCACCGCATAGCCTACCACTTTCCCTTCCGAAGGTATTTGTGAAATTATTTCACTATTTAATAATACTTTTATCTCCTGCACACTAACCCCACCTTTGCTTTGGGCTCTATTTAGAATAGTCTTAACCATGCTCAACGGATAACCTAAGCTCTGTAAAGTATCGATAATCCACTCATTCTGATAGATTGAGACAATGTCCGGTGATAAAACTAGTCCAATTAAATTAGAACTATCCAGAGTGGTTATTAGTTGATCTGTTAACTCACTACCACCATCAATTATTACATATTCGAATTTTGTGGAAAGAAGGGAAAGAAAATCTCGAATCACCTCTGGAGTTAAAGAAAACTTTTCTTTTGTTCTTAAAATCCCCGGCACAAAAAATAAACCGCTGCTATGGCGGGAGATATAACTTTCCAGATGGCGCTCTTCACTTTTAAATTTTTGAATTGAACCGGCTAAATTATAAAGTGAATATTTGCACTTTATATTCATTAATTTATGAGTTCCCTGCGGTGCCCGTAAATCTAGATCAAGCAATATTGTTTTTTTCTTCTTTAAAGAAAGAGCGGTTGCCAAATTAAGGGAAATAATAGTCTTGCCTACCCCGCCTTTTGGACTAATTAAAGTAATTAATTTAGAATTATCCATTTTTAACAATTATTTTGTTTTAAGATTAGTTCCCTTAAGGAAAGGTTTTTAACTTCTGCCGTCAAGATTAATTATATAATTACCTATATTCCCGATAAACTATCGGAATTTCGATATTAATTTCTTCTTCTTCAAATTCAGAAGGAAAAGGATGGAAGTTGAGTTTTTTCACCAAATCTAGAGCATCTTTGTCAAATATTTTATAACCGGAAGACTTCTTTATCTTTACATCTAAAAGCTCGCCATATTGATTAACTTCTAAATACAAAACAACCCTGCCTTTCCAACCGGTCCCTGACAATTCTCGCGGATAAGTTATATTATTTGATATTATTTTTTGAACTCTCAGTACATAACCTTGCAAATCAAAAGGGATTGAAGATTTTTGGTATAAAAGGCTCTCTTCCGGCTTAGCTTCAAACTTACTGTCAGTTTTCAAAGCTGTTGCTTTTTTCCTTAAATTAATAATTTTAGGAGTCAAAGTAATAAAAAGCTCAGTCTTTTCACTAGTAAAATCCTTGGAACGAAAAAGTGCCCCTAAAATCGGAATTTGAGAAAATCCGGGCAATTTCTCAATAATGTCTGAATCATCACTGTCGATAAGGCCTCCTAAAAATACAGTATCACCTGATTCAACATTAACTACCGTTTGGGCTCTTCTTACAGTAAAGGCAGGTGTAGTCGTGCCTTGAACAGTGAGTGCGTTTACAGAAGTTACATCACTCACCTCGGCTGTAATTGAGAGATAAATTTGTTCTTCTAAAATAAAAGGTTTAATCAAAAGTTTTATCCCGTATTCTTTGTATTCAATCGAAGCCGAACTTGTTCCGCTCCCTGCACCGATTGTCGCCTCTGTTAAAACGGGAACTTCTCCACCTACCAAAAGCTCGGCTTCTTCACCATTTAAACAAAGTAATTTTGGCCTTGATAAAACTCTGCCTTTATCTTCTTTAATTAATAAATTTAAAGTAGCATTTAAATTACCCCGCGACCAAGTACCTGTCTGCCATAACGATTTCCAACTTCTTGAAGCTGCCGGAGCTGCTTCGGTAATATCGATACTATCCATCCAATCTACGCCTAAATTTTTTGCATCAGTTCTATTCAGTTCTAAAATTTGAACGTCAATTTCTACCATTTCCTGTTCTTTTTTAGTAATTAATAAATCTTCAATCTTATTCGCAAAAGGAGCAATGACTTGCTCAATTTTATTTCGTTGGTTTTGGGTGATATTGCCCAACAGCATAATTTTTCCAGTCGATTTATTTTCGCGCAAAGTTACCTCTGTTATCCCTAACTTTTGGTGAATGATTTCTTCAAGTTTTTTCTTCAATGCCGGTAAATCTTCAGAAATTACATTGATTTGAAATTGTTGTTTACCGCTTTGCGTCCATACCGAAAGCACCGTTGATCCTTGCGATTTTCCGGCAATTATAATTTCACCTGCTTCTGCTTTTTGAATATTAGCAATATTCGGATCACGAATTGATACCCTTTTTATTCCCTCTACCTTAATAACTTGAATATCGCCAACCACAATATCTAAGCCTTCTCCTGCCCCTTCTTCAAACATTAATGCTTGATAATAATCATCTCGGCTAAAAACAGATGAAGAAAAGATAGTTAAACTAAATGTAAATATTAAAATTAAAATTAAAAACAATCTTTGTAATTTCATTACTCTCCTGAACTCCCGCCGCGATAAATTTCAACATCCGGTTTTTGCTCAACAGGCCCTCTTTGAGGGCTAACTCCCATAGCATTATAAATCTTTTGCATAAATGTTTGATAGGTAAAAGGTTGAAAAGCTGTTCCTTCCGGTTCATCCAAAGGCGATCTAAGTACAAGTTTGATTTGTCCATTTTGCAGCGCAAAGGTAAGAACTTTTATTTCTTCGCTGGTCAAGGCTAAAGTAATACTGTCTAAGTTCTTGCCGCCTTGGCCCATTTGAAGCACTCTTGCCGCCTCAAACAGAGTCATAACTGTTTGGCCCTGATTTTGGGGAAGCTGCATTATGCTTACCACATCAACTTTGTTCCCCGGCCGGATATTCCCCCCCACGGCTGAAATTTGATCAATAGAGATAGTATAGGCTTTTTTCCCGGAAGGCGTTTTTTGAGAAAGTGTTTGCGATCCTTCCGGAAGTTCTAACATAGTTGATAAAATTTCCTGCTTCCGTAAAATATCGACTCTGGCAATTTTCCCCACTGCTGACTCCGGCGATTGCAAGGCATTGTTTTTAAGGTTTTCTGAACGAATTTTTACAAAACCCAACACATTCTCTCTGATCATTTCACCTTTTTCGATATCACGCGATGCCACCAATACTTGAGCCACATTGCCTTCTTGAATAAGGCGCTGAATTATATTTTCTCTTTCTTGAAGGCGGGCGTTAATAATCACAATCGCAATTATTGCCAGCACTACTCCAATCCCTAAATTTATTAACTTTTTTTTATCCATTATTCTATCAAATAATCATTAATTGTAACTTTCAGCCTTTGTTTTGCTTCGTAAATTAAATCTTCAATTTTTGTTTGCACTTTCTGGGCCTTTAAGTATTGGCTGATTTGATCTCTTACTTCACTTAACGGCTGGGCTTCGCCGCCGCGGATATCCTCTACTTTCACTATATAATAACCTTCCGGCCCTTTAAAATAATTGGAGGTATCTCCTTTGTCAGTGGTAAAAGCGGCTTCCCAAAATTTTTGAAATCTTTCCTCTGCCTGAGGAGTGATATAACCTAAATCCCCTCCTTGTGATGCCGATTCGGAAATAGAATTAGTTCTAGCTAACACAGAAAAATTTTCGCCCTGTAACAATCTGATTAAAATATTTTTTGCCTGTGATTCAGAAGATGCTACTATTTCTCTGACCCTTCTTTCTTCCGGTTTTTGAAAAGCAAGTTTGTTGGTATTATAAAAGTTTTCTATTTCGGCATCAGTCACCACTACATCTTTTGTAATATTTTCTCTTAATTTCTGCACTAACAAAGAATTTTTAAAATTTTCAACAGCTTCTTGGACATCTTTGTCTTTATTTAAACCTTTTTCTTTAGCAACTTTTCCTAAAATTTGAACATTCACTAATTCTTGCAGAATATTTTTCTTATCTTCGACGCCCAATTCTTGCCCGCGTTGATCTTCCGGAATCATTGCTTTTAAAGCATCGAGACGTTGCCTAAAATCATCCAACCCCATCGCCCAGCCGTTAACTTTAGCTAGCAATGGCCCTCTGATTGTAGTACTCACTTTTTGTTCTTGGTCTTTTTCCGGGGCGGAAGTTACCGGCATGATCTTATCACAACCGGCAACTAAAAATAAAGCTAAAATTAAAACCAAAGTTTGATACTTGCGCATCTTTGCCTCCCTTTTATATTTAAAACTTTCTTATAGTTTAACCTGCTCCAGTTAAAAAGTCAACAAAAAAAGTGTTTTAAAATTAGGCTTAAAAAAATAAGTTGTATTTTTATCTCTATCTTTTACAATGATTAACATGGCTCAACAAATTAAAAAAATTGTGTTAGACACCAGTATTTTTGTTAATCCTGACTCCCGTAAGTTTTTTGGCAAAAGTCCCCGTCAAGCCCTGGAAAACTTCATAAAAATCATAACAGATAAAAAAAACATTAATTGTTATATCCCCCCTACCGTCTATGAAGAATTAATCAAATTTACTAAAGAACTGCCGGCTGATAAACATATTTTAATCACAAAAAAATCTCCTGCTTCTTACCAAGATTCGATTCCGGCCCTTTTGCTTTATGAATTCATCGAAGAAACCCGCCTGCGGGTAAATAAAGGTTTAAGAATTACTGAAAAATATACCCGCCGCGCCTTAAGAGAAGAAGATAGCCGCCAAAAAACCCAAGAGCTTATCCAATCCGCCCGCCAAGAATATAGAATTGCTCTTCGTGAAGGCATCCTGGACAGTAAAGAAGATTTCGATTTGATCCTAGTCGCCAAGGAACTGGAAGCTTCCCTTGCTACCTCAGATAAAGGATTGGTAAAATGGGCTCAAAAATTAGGTATTACCTGTTTAGATGCAAAAGAATTAAAGGAGGTGGTCAATGATTCTAACTAATGTAGAATCGATTCCCGGCAAAAAAATTGTTGAACACTACGGTCTTGTTTCGGGCTCAACTGTAAAAGCACGCCATATTGGAGCTGATATGGCAGCTGGGCTTAAAAATATGGTCGGCGGAGAACTAAAAGGCTATACTAAACTTCTTGAAGGCGCAAGAAACCAAGCCTTAGAAAGAATGAGCCAACAAGCAAAACAGTTAGGCGCAAACGCCATAATCAACGTTCGTTTCTCAACTTCGTCTATAACCCAAGGGGCTTCAGAACTATATGTTTATGGAACAGCCGTAAAGGCTGAGTAAATTAGGAGGGGGAGATAAATGGACCTACTAATCTTTGCTATTTTGCTTGCCGGAGCCTACCTTATTGGAACAAAATTAATTGAGAAAAAACATTATCTTGAAATAAAAAAACGGGAAAAGGAGTTCCTCCATCTACCAGCCATTTCAGCGAAAAATTTCCTTGAAGAAGGTCAAAAAATAAAATCTTCTCAAATGGTTTACGGCAGTATTGTGGTTTCAATAGATTATTTTAAGTTATTTTGGGGAGGGCTAAAGAAAGTATTTGGAGGCGAAGTTTATGCTTTCGAATCTGTATTGGATAGAGGCAGAAGGGAAGCTATCCTTAGAATGAAAGAATCAGCCAGAGAAGCAAATATAATTTTAAACACCAGGATTGAGACCTCCACCTTAGGAAAATCTAAAAAAGGAAGCGGTGTTGGCTGCAGTGAAGTTTTAGCCTATGGTACTGCCGTCCATCTAGAGGGGCCGGCCTCCTTAAGAGAAGTTGAAAAACCGCCTGAAGTAGAACAAAAAATAGCCTCTTCTAAAGAAAAAAAGATAAAAAAAGAAAAGGTAGGTATTTTTACTTATATTGTTTTAGCAATTGCTGCCATCGTCTTGATTCTTGTCATTCTCCTTATGCTCTAAAATCCGTATTCTATGAAATACAAGCCAAAAGAATTAAAAGGCAACGTAAATATAACTGAAAAATCTCCCCTTAAAAGCATAATCTCGCTTCTTCTTTCTCTTCTGATTATTATTCTAATAATTTATATCGGCCTGGGTTTTGCTGTAGATATCGTCGCCATGCATATTCCTAAAGAAGTAGAAAAAAAAATAGCTAAAATTTATAAAACACCGTTGCAAGGCTTGGAGAAAAAACATAATAAAAAAATTCAAAAAATGCTTAATGAATTGATTGCCGCAACCGGCAGTAATAAAGATAAATATAAAGTATATGTCACAGAAAGTAAACAAGCCAATACCATGGCTTATCCCGGAAATAACATTGTAATTTTTTCGGAGTTATTAAAAGAGATAGATTCGAAAAACGAGCTCTCTTTTATCTTAGCCCATGAACTGGGCCATTTTGCCCACAAAGACCATTTAAAAAAGCTCGGGAGAAGCCTGGTGTTTTTTACGCTTTCAGTAGCTTTTTTCGGTCAAGATAGTTCAGTAACAAATTTTTTATCCAGAATAATTCAAAACACTGACATGAAATTTTCTCAAAAACAAGAAGTACAAGCCGATCTTTTTGCACTAAGGCTGTTAGATAAAAAATACGGAAATGTAGCCGGCTCAATCCCTTTTTTAAAAAAGTTGCAAAAGAAAAAGAAGCTACCTAAATTCGCTTATTTTTTCTCTACCCACCCCCATCCGGAAAATAGAATAAAAAAGATGAAAAAAGAGATAGAAAAAGAAAATTACAAAATTAGAAAAACTCAACCTTTAGATGAATCCTTTAAAAAGGCCTATCAAGATAAATAAAATCTGTTTATAACTAACCTTAAATTTTGACAATCGAGGTAAGAATTTCCCGGGTAAGGTCTTCTAAGGTCACAATCCCATAGATTTAAGGGCACATAAGGGGACGGTCCTTACCCTTGCATCTATTTAGACCCCAACGACTTATAAATATTGTCTTAAACTGCCCATACTAATAGATAGACGTCCTATATTTAACGAAAGTAGGACGTCTATAAGGGTACACCCTGCACAAACTAACAAGCTTTTCACTATTTAGATTTCAATGATTGAGGTGAGTATTTCGCGGGTTAGATCTTCGAGGGTAATCATCCCGTAAACTTTATTTCCTTTTAAAACTAAAGCAATATTTTCTTTTTTCTTCTGCAAAATTGAAAAGGTTTGATAAAGTTTTTGGCTAATCCCGATTTTTGTAATCGGCCGGATTAGTTTTCGCCAATTTTTATCCGGATTATAAAATAAATCATAAATAGTGATGTAACCTATAATTTCTTTATTCTTATAAACCGGATAACGGTCAAAATTATATTTCTTAACTGTTGCCAGTAACACTTGTTCTGAATCTGTATAGTCAAACCCTACTATTTTTCTTCTTTTCACACAAAAATCTTTTACCTTATTTTCTTTAAATTCAAATACTTCCTCAATAGCTCTTCTTTCGCCAAAATCAATTTCTCCTTCTTGTTGAATTTGTTGGGCTAAAAACCTTATCTCTTCTTTAGTCACAAAAAAGGAAATTTTATTTTTCTTTTTTAAAAAAATCTTTTTAAATAAAAAATTTATAAAAACAGTAAGCTTAATTAAAGGGAAAAATAAAATTTCAAATAATTTTATTAATCCAACAGTCTTACAACTAAAATCTTCCCGGTAAAATCTCCCCACATTTTTTGGTACCAAATCCGCAAACACAACTACAAGCGGAGTAAACAGAAAAGTTATCCATAAATTACTTTTTCCAACGCCAAAATTAATTAATAAAAAAGTGAGAATGCTGGCGCTTAAAACATTGGAAAGGTTAACCCCAATTAAAATAGTTGTCAGCAGCCGGTCCGGGTTTAAAAGATAGCTGTATGCTTGAGCAGCCCCTTTTTGCTTTCTTTCTTTTTTGTGGCGTAAACTAATTTTACTGGAAGAAATAAAAGCAATTTCTGAGGCGGAAAAAAAGCCTGATAACAGAAAAAATAAAATAGAAGTTAATATATATAGGTAAATCATGTCATTTTATAGAGATAATTACAGTTACAATCCGCCTTACTGTTGCCCGTTCAATTTTAAATTCTACTTTTTCCGGCCGGCCGGTAGAACTTTTCGGGATATTAAACTGAAAAATCTCTCCTGATTTCGGTATTTTTTCCGCTTTTTCTAATAAAAATCCCGCCAGAGTATCTTCCTCTTCGGGAATTTCTAAATCTAGTTCAATATTTACTGTTTTTATCGGTGTTTTTCCGTAAACCCGCCAACTATTTTTTCCAATTTCTGCGACTGGTTCTTGCACGCTTTCAAATTCATCATAAATTTCGCCAAATATCTCTTCTGTAATATCTTCTAAGGTAAGCATCCCTTCGCTGCCGCCATATTCATCGAGCACAATTGCAATATTTGTTTTTTTCGCTAAAAATAAATCTAAAATATCATCAATTTTTTTACTTTCCGGGATAAAAATAGGTTTTTTTATAAAAGTATGCCAATCTTTATTTGGGTCAAGAAACACATCTTTGGCATAAATTATTCCTTTGACGTTATCTAAAGATTCTTCATAAACCGGTAATTTAGAGTGTTTAAATTTTCGCAATAATGACAAAACCTCTTCTTGGGAAGAATTTATTTCTATCCCTTTTGTGTCAACTCGCGCGGTTAAAATTTCTCCGGCACTAGTTTCTTTAAACTCTAGCACATATGAAATCATTTCTTCTTCTGCTTCTGATATGTGGCCGCCTTTTTTACTTAATAAAAGAGCGGTTTTAAATTCTTGGTCTGCCTTGTTTTTTCTTTTTGGAATTTTTATGAAAAGATTAGAAAAATAATCTACAATTTTTTCCGTACCAATTATCAAAGGAAAAAATATTTTCGAAAAAATATTTAACACCGATGAAGCAAGCAAAGAAAATTCTTTGGCAGCATAAATTGCAAATATTTTCGGAAATATTTCACCAAGAAAAAGTATCGCCAGGCCGCTGAAAATAATTGCAAAAATTAAACCTTTCGGCCCGAAGAATTTTACAAAAATAGCAGTTGACAACGAAGATATGCCGATATTAAATAAAAGATTGCCAAACACAATCACAGAAAGCAAGCGGGTAGGTTTTTCAAGCAACCTCTTTATTGTTTTAGCCCCTTTATGCTCTTGTTTTAAATTGCGTAAATTTAATTTACTTAAAGAAAAAATAGCAGTTTCTGAGGCCGAAAAAAAAGCGGAAAGACCAAGCAGCACTATAAAAATAAAAATATTATAAATCATTAATTTTAAACTGGCCCTTTTAGGTGGGAAGGAGTTAAGTCTATAATTTGGGCTACAGTCATTTCGATTAAATATTCAGGCTGAGGAAATCTGGATTCAGGGTGTTTAATGGATCCTCTATCTCTTTTCACATTTTTAATAACCCGTTTTGATATTCTTTCCACTATCTTTTGCTCCCACTGCTTAATTGATTCATTTTCTATTTTATCTCTTTTTACAATATTTGCTTTTCCCTTTAAAGTAAATCCAATAAACTGATGCTCATCGATTGCAGTAATACTGATTGTAGGATTTCGTTTTAAATTGTTATAGGTAATTTGTTTATAAAGATCTATCAAATAGACTTCCCCTTTCTTTTTTACTTCAACCACCCCTTTGGCAGAGCAATGAATACCCCCGTTATTATCTAAAGTAGAAACAATAACATAACCTCTTTCTTTTAATAATTGAATTACATTATCAGGAATTTCTTTCATAAATATTATTATCTATCGTAAGGATTAGGCTGTTCTTTGCCTGTATCTGAATAGCCTTCAACAGCTCCTTCAGACAAACCACCCATCGTATCCATAGTTTTTCCTACGGGCTTGCCTACTTCTTTTGCCCCTTCTTTTACCTTTGCACAACCTGCCAAAGCAAGAAAACTTACCAGTAAAATAATCAATAATCGCATTTAAACCTCCTCTTCTTATTTAAGTACCAAATCAGACCGCTGAATTGCAGATGCATCCCCCATCACTATTTTCGCTTTTGAATATTTAGGATACACTTCTGTAATTTGAATATCGGCTATCTTTTCCTTCTCCGAACCTAACTCAATACCAGTTTCAGGATCAGTTAAACTTTCTCCTTTGCGCCAAACTGCAAAAGTCGTCCCCGAATCTATCCCGGCATTTGAACCGGAATTAACATAGACTACACCGTCTTTTACCGTAACCACTCTCCCTTTCCAAGGTACCCCGGAAAGTTCGCTCGCTATATAATCTACCGCCCGATCAATTGCAATTTGAGTTGCCTTTCCTAGAGGGGTCTTTTTAAAGCTGGAAGTTCCAATATTAAAAGAACCGCTATAGCCGATGCTAAAGCCACCGGCTTCGGCTTTCCCCTCCACTCGCTTTGAGTCTAAGACCTGGCCTGTTGTTGAGTCAATAATTTGCACAATCACGGCAATATGAGCAGTTGACTTAGAGCCGCCGATACTTATCCCGCTAATGCTGATCCCTTGCGAACCGCCTTCTGTACCTTTTTGGAATTCTGTAATTTTTCCGGTAACTAAAATTTGAGCAGGAATTGCTTTCCCTTTTTGAGCAGTTAACGACTTTGCCATTCTGCCGGAGGCAGCTAAATCTTGCTCACCGAAGACTTCAGCCAATTCTGTCCTCGATAAAACGGTAAATTGGCCCGATTGAACCAAAGCGTCAGTAAGTTGAGTGGTAAAATCGTTACCTAGATTAACATAACTACGAAAACCGGATGCATTTTCAAACTTGACAACCGCAACTGTTTTCTTCGGCCCGCTCAAATCTTGCGAATAAACCCCGCTCGTTGATATCGCTATAACAAGAAAAAATAAACCAACAAAACTAACAACTCTTTTCATCTATAACCTCCTCGTATAATAAGTTAATATTCGTTCTTTATATTTAAGAGAGATCCTTGT
>CAZSDJ010000006.1:20767-56657 GCA_964605645.1 uncultured Planctomycetia bacterium | reverse complement strand
GCTCCCTAAAAAAAATGGGGAAACTCCAGTAATCTATTAGATTGACAATAACCGGGATTAGTGGTATATTATACTTAATATTATAACACGAAGTTAATGATATTCCCAAGATAACTAATTAGCGCAATTTGCGATTTCAAGAATGAAGATTACATTTCTCGGAACGAACGGATGGTATGACTCCTCCACAGGCAATACGGTCTCGGTTTTGGTAGATACGGACGACGAATATATAATACTTGATGCCGGATTTGGGTTTTATAAAATTAAGGATTATATAAAATCTAAAAAGCCCGTATATCTATTCATAAGCCATCTACACCTCGACCATATTATAGGCCTGCATACGCTACCGCTTCTGCACCTCGGACAGGGTATCGATGTCTTTTTGCCGAAAGCGCTCCGTAAAGACCTGCACGCCTTCCTGCGCATACCGTTCATGTACCCCTTGGGACTTCTTCCCACCAGACTGCGGTTCCATAACGCCCTCGGGAGGTCGATTGTTCCCCTTAAGTTCGAGACCGCCGTCTTGCGCCATCGGGTACGATGTTACGGCTACAGGTTTCACCTGAAGGGCGGCGAAGTGGCTTATTGCACGGATACGGGTATGTGCGATAACCTGCATAGGCTTGCCCAAGGAGCCGATGTCCTGATCGCCGAATCAGCTATGAGCTACGAGGACGAAGGGTTGAACCTTTTCCATATAACGCCGCAGACAGCCGCAAAAGTAGCGCGCGACGCCGGAGTAAAGAGGCTATTCCTCTCTCACTTCGACCCCGTTAGTTACCCTTCGATCAAAGACCGCAAGAAAGCCGAGGCAGCGGCACAAAAAATATTCGTCAATACGGTAGCAGCCGATGATGGAACCGCAATAAATATTTAAATAGATAAAATCGGAGAGGCAAGTTTAGTGGTAAGTACTTCGAAGATAATAAATAAAGCAGTGTATTTTTGCAACCGCCTATCGGAAAAATTCTTGTGCTTATGGGGAAATTGGGAATTCTCTAGCGGGATAAAGATCCCGAAAAGATACTTTCCTCCTTTTGAGTTATACAGATATAGAGAGCTTAAGTTAAGAAAACTTAATTTTTGGGAGCCGGTAGAGGAAGATTTATTTTGCGGCATTCTTAAGAAATACGACCACAAAGGCATATTTATCGATGTCGGCGCAGCAGTGGGGTATTACTGCTTTCTGGCAAGAAAGATAAGCCCTGACATTGAAATCCATGCGTTTAACCCCGACCCCAAATTTATCAAAATGATGAGAAAGACGATGAAATTAAATGGTGTTTTTGATATATGTATACATTCACAGGCGATCTCCGATACTTGCGGCAGATGTGATATTTCCAGGGGGTTCTTATGAAGCGAGGATTCAAGAGGGAGGCAATTTAGAGAAGGCCACTTTAGACACTTTTATAAAAAGGTTGGATAAAGGCGTCTATTTGCTTAAGATAGATATTCAGGGAGAGGAATTTAATGCCTTAAAAGGTGCGGTTGGGTCTTTCCCGCGGATTAGGAACATGATTGTTGCTACACATGGTAAAGAGACGCATAACTACTGCCTTAATATATTAATAGCCGAAGGTTATAAGGTGCTTTTTGAACAGGCAGAAGTTGAAAATCAATTTGACGGTATAATTGCGGTATCAAAATATAAATTCCTGTAAAATCCGGTTATTTTCGTTTACATCACAAGAGAGTAGGAATTCGAATATCCTGCTCTTTTTTATTACTTTCCTTGTGTTATTTAAGCGGGAAAGCGCTATGGGAATTTTGAAGAAGGCCTCTTTTGGCCCTTTTTGGAAGATGTATTCTACTCCCTGGAAAAGGCCCAAGCCGATAACGCAGTTTTTGATAAATTCTTTCAGGGCGGCGTATTTTGAAGCGGGCCTAATCTGCGGTTTTTGGCCCAAGGCGCGCCTGCCCAAGATAATTATATCGGGTTGCGAAGGCTTATCGGCAATCTTCCCTTTAAAATAATCTATATCTATTAAGGCCTTTGGCCCGAATTCCTGCCTTTCGAAATATCTTATATGCTCTGCAGGTATATCCTTGGGTTTCTCTTGCGGGTTAACTCCAATCCGCAGAGGAAAAGGGAGTATCTCTCCTTTTTTATTAATAAGGGGGGAATCTTCTGAGATTAATTTTACCTCTTTTGCCGCAGAAAGCAGCTGTAATGCCAGGGTGGTCTTGCCGCCGCCCATATCCAGAAGCAGAAGCACGGCCTTGTTATCTTTAAGTTGCAAACCCAGGCCATGCACGCGGTGAATGTGTATTTTATCCAGGTGTTCGTTCGCTAAAGACAGTATAGCCATATAGCAGGCTTCGTGCAAAAGGGGATACTCGGCGCTATAAATATCGCATTGCAACTTTTTTTTATCATAGATTACCAGCCCCTTACCGGAATAATCAATGTATTTTATCCCTTGATGGTAATAGCAGATATTGCGCGGGGAGACATAACTTGCCTGCATTGCCGGGAGGGTTCCGTAGGGGGGTTCCTGCAAGTAGGCATTTATGCTGATTTTTGGCTGAGTAGCCGGGCAGGCAAAGAATGAGAAGTCCCTTTTTATATCCCGGATAAGGCCGTTATCCCTACTCTTTAATTGGAGTATTATGCCGTAGAAAGAAAAAGATATGCTTTCCATATTGGTTAATAAAGTTTTACTTTTTGACTGCTGTTTTCTTTAGGTTATAATATTTACGGTTAGATTATATAATAAAATGAGCCGAGTGTATAGAAGAAAACTTTTCGGTAGGCCAGCGCAATATGAAAAGGAAATAAGATTGAGCCTAAAAAGAAAAACCAGGGAATTTATCCGCCGCGCGATAATAAAAACCAACCCCTGTTGGCCCTTCTCTTATTTAAATCGGCTGCCTTACAAATTAGCCATAAAATGGTTTGTTTATAACTTTAAACACTTCCCGCAGATAAAAGATATCTATACGCGTGAAAGCATGGCTAGGGGAGACTATATCCCCGGAGTAAGCGATATAGACCTTACCGTAGTGATTAAAAGCGGCCTAAACCTGCAAGAAGAGTTTTCTCTCTTGAACCTCTTTTGGAAAAGGTATTATAAAATCAGAAAAATTTTTCCTATGCTTACACATATCGATTTTCTGAACGATAAATATCTACAAACCTGGCTAAAATCCGCTACTGGTAGATATGAATTAGATTGTCGAAAACTCATTTATTCAAAGAACATTGGAGAAAACATCAGCGCCACACCTAAAACACAATCTGATTTTATCTGTAGCACAGAACATGCCCTTGGATTTTACCTTTATATGTTCCTTGGATGGTACATAAAAAATAAAGCCGGTTTCCCTGTATTACGGCGGCTTGCATTAAAAATTTTGAAATGCGCCATGTATTTCCAAGGCTATAACGGCCAAGAAAAACTTGAAAGATTCAACCGGCTCAAAACTAAAGAAGATTTATTATCTTTTATATTGGGATGCTTCGATGAGAGTATACGGAAAATAAAGTTACCATATACCGAAAATAAAGTTACGAGAAAAGAATCTGCGCTACAGCGGGAGGGCGTAGAGAGCATTATTTCATCTGACGAACCGCCTTCTTTACTTTTTATCGTATTAAAAGATAGTCTCGATATTTCGGCGACAAAAGACCTCATTGATACATTCGCTGAGAAACGAAACTTTTCTTTTATTATGACCCCTTCCGTTTTCAAATATGTAATTTTGCGCCATGAACCATATTTTTATCTGCGCTTGATGACAAACCGCAGCATTCTATACGGAATAGATTTGCTGAGCGATATCGAGGCGCCTCCCAAGGACATATTTATTGAACAGATATTACTTAGCTCCATAAATTTAGCAAGATGGTCATTAAGTATCATCACCGTATTTTACTGGGACTACAAAGATTACCTTGCCATAGCCAAGCGCTGCATTCAAAAGGAGTTACAAACATTTATCTTAAGCAAGCTCTATCTCGAAAAGGGTATAATTATATCCGGCGATGGTATTCTAAAAGAATGTCAAAGGCACTATCCGCAGCTTTATCAGAAAATAACGGAATGGGAAGAGAATCTTGCCTATACAAAAGAGGGGATATTGAATCAGAAAAGTTTTAATGCCTTAAGAAGCGCGGCGGATTACGTATATAATCAAGGGCTAAACTTCCTGTAAAGCAATACGTTGAAGGTGTGCCGCGCGCCTTTTGAAGGCCTTTTCAAACGTATGTTCAAGCGCAAACCTTAACGCCTGTTTCGCGTTTTCTTTTATAGCCTTGCGGTTAGCGCTTAACTCTTTAATCTTGCGCGCCAGTAACCTCGGCCGGTTGACAGCAACCGGCCAGCCCGCGGAAGAGGCTTCTGTTATGGAGACAAGATTCTCGTTCGCGTAGCCGACAATAGAAGCGCCGCAAAGCATTGCTTCAAAATAGCTACAAGACGGATCTCCCTGGGGGTGGGGAGCGATAAATAAATCGCAGCGGTTTTTCAGCAAGGGGATTAATGCCGCCTCAAAATCAAGAAAGCCCGGCATTTTTACGCAGCCCTCCAGCCTATAACGCCGTATGGCACTTTTCAAGGAGGGCCCAAGCTTGCCGCTGCCGCAGATTGATAGTTCAAAGTTTACGCCCAAACAACGCAATTCGCGGGCAATGCCGATCAGTTGCTCCGCCCCCTTCATCATAATCAAACGGCCGAAGAAAACCAACTTTAGGGGGCCGCCTTCATCGCGTTTATCTATCTTCTCCTCAGTAACAGCCGTCTCCGCCGTAACGCGGTTGTCGAAATAAAGCAGCGTATCGGCGTTCATACCGCCGTAGTGCTTATAAGCGGGGATACCGTTGCACTGCAGGCCGTCGGCCTGTGTAAGCGTTTTAACTGCCCTTGCTTCATCCTTAAACAGCCACAGATGCCTGCGGATTCGCAAGAGCGGATTTCCGGTTTCGCAGTCAACAATCTGATGCTTGGCCGCAGGCGTATATTCGGCGATATAAACGCTTTTGGCGCCTGCGCGGCGGCAGAGTATGCTTATATGGTTTTGTTGATGCATTGTTGTCGCCAGGACCAGCGACGATTCCTTTATTTTTCCCACAACGGAGTTTTTCTTAAAATCCCGCACAGTGAACAAAGAAAACGCTAAATCAGCGGGGTTAACAAGGGCACAAGCAGGGCTATTGATTTTGATTTCGCCTGCCTGTATCAAAACCGTCAATGCGCCGGGCCAATAACGCAAAAAACAATTCACTCCTTTCAGAAATCTCTTTTCAATAAGCAGCTTGCCCCCTTCAGGTAAGTTTGTCCTAAAAGGAGCTAACACCAACAAATGTAGATTACGGCCTTCTTTCATCTCTTAATTAATCCTAACCCTATTTTTGCCGCTCGAGCCAGGCGGCAAGCGGCAATACCAACGCCCCGGCGGTTTTGGCAATTATTTTTATTAATATCCTATCATGAAAGCTTGAAAAGAAAAAGGGCTATGTTGGTTGAAATCCGTTGCGAAACCCCTTGTTTTTCCGGCAGCTATATACTAAAATGTGGACGACGGGATGAAAAATATATCTTACGGAATACTTCTTTTAATTTTCTTAATTGCTTTCCTGCCGCGGGCGGCTTTTGCCGGTTTTATTTTAAAAAGTAATGAGGGCGATGCATCAATGTTCATGCAGGATGACTCCTCTCGTTATTATAAAATAGCGCTAAATTTGCTAAGAGAGGATTTTGATTTTAAACAAAATTCTCGGCTGGCTAGATTCGGAATATTATGGGATGTACCGCTTTATCCGGTATTTTTGCTTACTTTCTTTAAGGTATCCGGCCCAAGTTACTTGCTGGCGGTATTTTTAAATATTATTCTTTTTAGTTTATCTGTGTGTGTTTTGTATATCCTGGGCGTATTTTTATTTGGAAATAAAACTGCCTTATGTGCGGCAGTGGTTTATTCTTTCTACCCGTCTCTGGTAATGTACAGTTTATACCCGATGACAGAGCCTCTGCTTTTACTCTTATTTTTGTCTGCTTTTTGCGGGTTTACGGTATTTTTAAAGAGCCGAAAGATAAGATATTTAGTGCTTGCTGCTGTTTTTTTCGGCCTTTCTACGCTTACTAAAGAAACGGTTGCTTTTATTCCCTTGATACCCGCCTTTTTTGTTTTATTAAAATACGGGATAGGCCGTAAACAGGCGGTAATACCCGTTTTTTTGTTGCTGGCGGTTTATACTGCGGTATTATCGCCGGTTTTAATTTTTAACTACCGCAATTCCGGATTCTTTACGCTTTCTGCTAAAACGGTGGCCGAGGCCCGTTATTTGAGATACAGGTTAAGTAACTTTAAAAAACAGCAAGATGCAGTTATCTTTGATGATAAAATAGGCTCGGCCATATACGGTTTTTTTTATAAGCGAAGGCAGCTTTTTGCGGGGACTGGCACGATTGGGATGTTACGCGCTTTAAAATATGATGTTTCCGGCCTTGAATCTGCGACAGAACAGCCCGGGTTATTCTTTAGGGAATTAAAGAAGCTTGGCCGGGGCTGGGCTATCTATCAGTTTTTTGCCTGGATTTTTACAGGCGTTGTTTATGCTGCAAGCTTTTGGGCGTTAATTCTTCTCGTAAGGAGAAAAAGAATTAAGGAAGTTATTTGTTTTTTTGCTATTTTATTTTATTTTCTCGCTGCCTATTTTTTTCAATACTCTACCCGGTACTTCATTCCGGTGGTGCCTTTCTTGTCGCTGCTTTGTGCTTATTTTTTGGCCAATATTAAAAACTATATTTTGACAAAGACAGGAAACTAAGTAATGAAGAAAATATTATTTTTATGCGGATGGTTTTATCCTGATTCTTTGGGAGGAACCGAAAATTATGTTTGCTGGCTGGCCAAAGAGCTAGGCAAAAAAGGCTTTAAGGTTCAAATTGCGGCCCCGGCAACAGATGAAAGAGAATCAAGCTATATGCACGAAGGGATTAAAATTTACAGGTACCCGGTATCTTTAAGGCCGAGCCGCCAAGAATTAAAAGGGGCAGTCCCTGAAAAATATGTAGATGTATTTAAAAGATGGTTAAGAGAAAATAAACCGGATGTAGCCGGTATGCATTCGTTTACTTGGGGGTGCGGGTTATCCCAAGCTGAAATCATTAAAAAAATGAAAATACCGTTGGTTTTTACCGCTCATATGCCGGATTTTATTTGTAAACGCGGTACATTAATGCGCTGGGGCAAAACCCCTTGCGACGGTAAAATAAAAATTAACCGCTGTGCGGCTTGTTATTTGCAAAAAAGGGGCCTATTAAGAATTTTTAGCTGGCCGGTAATTTTAATTCCACAATTTATTGCAGAGAAGTTTGTAAAAATAAATTCTCGCTGGGGGACTGTTTTGGCCATCAAGAGTTTTATTTATCAAAAAAAGCAAAGTTTGAAAAAGTTTCTTAAAAAGACCGATCATGTTATCTGCGTAAGTAGTTGGCTTTATAGGCTTATGTTTTTAAACGGGGCTAATGAGTCAAAATTATCTTTATGCCGGCATGGCCTTCCGATTGGGGCACAATATGATAAAACACAAAGTTATCACAAAAAGGGGGATTTTTTAACTATTGGGTATTTGGGCCGGTTTAATTACGTAAAAGGGATTCATATCCTAATAAAAGCGGTAAGAAAAATATTTCCGGATATAGAATTAAAGGTAAAATTATATGGAAGTGCTAACAGTAGAGAAGAAGAAAAATATTTAGATAAACTTAAACGGATAAAGAAAAATGATAATCGTATTATTTTTTCCGGAAAATTACCGGCAAAAGGCCAAAAAAAATTTTTTAAGGAGATAGATATTTTAGCAGTGCCGTCTTTGTGTTTAGAAGCAGGGCCTTTGGTGGTGTTGGAAGCTTTTTCTCACGGGGTGCCTGTTGTTGGCAGTAATTTAGGAGGGATAGCAGAATTGGTTAAGGATAAAAAAAATGGGATATTGGTTGAGCCGGGAAACATTAAAAGTTGGCAAAAGGCGTTACAAGATATTTTTTATAATCCCGGCCTAATTGATGAAATGGCTAAAAATACGCCTAAAATAAAAACCATAGCAGAAGTTAGAGAAGAAAATTTAGCTGTGTATGAAAAAATATTACCGCAAAGGCAGGCTTAAAAGTTTATTTGCCTGCCCTGCCTACAATACTCATGTATTAAACATTGCCTATGCTTTAGAAGAAGCGGGGATTTTAGAGGGGTTTTATACGCCTTTTGTAGATAGTTATTCATCTAGGTTGGGAAGAAGATTGCGCAAGTTTATAGGCAAAAGAATGCCTTTTTTAGACAAAATACTAAAAAAAAGAAGGATAGAAAAAATACCGGCAAAGGTGATATTTAAAGATCCGTTCCGGGAGATTCTGCGGTTTACGGCTGCAAAGTTTTGCCGAAATAAAAGAATCAGCGATTTTTTCTGGGAAAAAGGCGAGCATTACCTAGACAGGCAAAGTGCAAAATTAGTAAAGCGGGAAGAATTTAATCTTTTTGCCGGGATAGAGCATGGTTGTTTAGCTGCGTTAACTGAAGCTAAAAAAACCGGCAAAAAGACGGTTTTATTTTTTTTAAGCCCCCACCATAGTTTTTTTAAAAAATGGGTAATTACCGAATATGATAAGTTTCCAAAGCTGATGGATGCTGAAACTAAAGAATTAATAAAGCTATCGGCGGCCCGGGACCGGCGCCGGGATAAAGAAGCCCGGCTGGCCGATATTATCTGCACAAATTCAAAATTAGTAACAACCTCGCTTATCGAAGCAGGATTCTCAGAGAAAAAAATTATAACAGTGCCTTTAGGCGCTCCCCAGCCTAATTTTCAAAACAAACAAATAGCCCGGCCTAAAAAAACTTTTCGTTTTATCTATGCGGGGTCTTTTTCGGTTCACAAAGGGGCCCATTATTTGCTTAAGGCATGGGATTCTTTAGGTAATACAGATGCCCGGCTTTATATTTACGGACAAAATTTAATTCCCAAAAGATTGCTTGCAAGAAATAAGAAAAATATTTATTTTCACGAGCCGGTAAA
Source organism: uncultured Planctomycetia bacterium (assembly GCA_964605645.1). Classification (GTDB taxonomy): domain Bacteria; phylum Omnitrophota; class Gorgyraeia; order Duberdicusellales; family 4484-171; genus PXAH01. The sequence continues at coordinate 47,638 of CAZSDJ010000006.1, read as the reverse complement.
TCAAAAATATTTATTTGCCAACTTTAAAAAGTCAGATGTTTTGGTTTTTCCTGCTCTTTGTGATGGATTTGGTATGGTAGCTTTTGAAGCGATGGCCCAGGGATTGCCGGTGATTACTACTAAAAACGCCGGTGTTTCACAATTTATCCAAGATGGCAGAAATGGGCTCTTGGTTCCGCCGGCTGACTCTCAAGCTTTAGCCAATAAGATGCTTTGGTGCATGGATAATCCCGGTAAAGTTTATCAAATGCGCAAAGAGGCCTTAAAAACAGCAAAGAGCAGGGGTTGGGAAGGCTTTCAAAAAGATTTTATGAAAAAGTTGAAACAAAAGCTAATAAATGAAAAAGAAACTTAAAGTTTTTATAACCGTTGATCCCGAAATTCCGGTGCCTCCCAAACATTACGGTGGGATTGAACGGATAGTAGGTATGTTAGCAAAAGGGCTAAACCAGCGCGGGCATAAAATCTATCTTTTTTCCCATCCTGAATCACAAACAACCGCTGAACTCATATCTTTCCGGGGAAGGAGAAGCTGCTCTTTAGGGGATACTTTTAAAAACGCGGTTCAGGTTAAAAAATATTTTGATAAAGTCGGCAATATCGATATAGTTCACAGTTTCAGCCGGCTTGCTTATCTTTTATTTTTAATAAAAACAGCGGTTCCAAAAATCCAAAGCTATCAAAGAAAAATAACTCTCAGGAGTGTAAAGTCAGGCAATTTATTGATGGGCAAAAATATTAGTTTTACTGCTTGCAGCCGGTTTTGCATAAATCCGTTGGGAAAACATGACAGTAAATTTGAAGTTGTTCCCAATGGGGTGGAAATGGAAAAGTATCATTTTGTCCGGAAAGTTTCTCCTCGGGCGCCTTTAGTTTTTTTAGGCAGAGTCGAAGAAATAAAAGGGGCAGATGTTGCCATAAAGGTAGCTAGAAAAACCGGCAAAAAACTTATTATTGCCGGTAATCATGCCAAAGCTGGCAGGGATTACCGTTATTTTAAAGAAGATATCCTGCCTTATTGCGATGGAGAAAAAATAAACTATATTGGGCCGGTAGATGACAGCCAAAAAAATCGATTGTTGGGGCAAGCTTCAGCCTTGCTTTTTCCTATTCAGTGGGATGAGCCCTTTGGGATTGTAATGGCAGAAGCTTTAGCCTGCGGCACGCCGGTTATTGCTTTTAGGCGGGGGGCGGTGCCGGAAGTTATTCAAGATAGGCAAACAGGATTTATTTGTGGCTCAGTTAATCAAATGATAGAGGCGGTTAAAAATATTTCCTTGATAAAAAGAAGCCAATGCCGCCAAGCTGCCGAAGAAAATTTTTCTGATAGCGTGATTACCGGTAGGTATGAACGCCTTTATTATAATATTATAAAAAGCTAAAATGGAAACAACAAACAATAAAAAAATCTGCATAATTACTCCCGGCTATATAAGCTCAAGCCCCCGTACTGTCAAGGAAGCCGATGCTTTATCTGATGCGGGTTTTGAAGTGCGGGTAGTTTTTTCGCAAGGTAACCTTGAAGGCATTATAAAAGATGATAGAGATTTACTGAAAGAAAAAAAATGGCGCTCTAATGTTGTAAAATGGTCTCCTTTGCGGGAGGGAGAGAAGCTTTTATATTGGAAATCAAGGTTAAGGCATTTTGCTGCCGGGAAATTACCGTTATGGTTATATAAATTTGGCAAATTTGCCGAATGCGCCGAAGGCAGAATTTATCCGGAGCTTGCCCGGCTGGCTGCGCAAGAAGAGGCAGATATGTATATCGGCCACTATCCGGCCGGTTTAGCTGCCGCAGCCCACGCAGCTTTTAAACAGAGGGCGCGGTTTGGTTATGATATCGAGGATTTATACAGCGAAGAGGATATACCTAAAAAAAGAAGAAAAATAATTTCGATTATTGAGAAGCGTTATATAAACAAATGTTCTTATGTCACAGTGGCTTCGGAAATGTTTACTGGCTGGGTAATGAAGCGGCATAAAATTGACAAACCATTAGTAGTAAATAATGTATTTCCTTTAGCCGAACGTAAATTTATAGACGCTACGGTAAAAGACCGCCGGGACGGGCGCCTTTCATTGTACTGGTTTTCGCAAACTATCGGAAGAAACAGAGGGGTAGAAGATGCTATCAGGGCAATAGGGCTGCTGAAGGGGAAATGCCAGCTGCATTTGCGCGGCTACTTTGCCCGGGGAGCCGAAGCATGGTTTTTAGAATTAGCAGAAAAGTGCGGCGTAAAAGGCGATGTGTTTTTTCATTATCCGGTTGAGCCTCATGAAATATTTCCACGAATAGCCGAGCATGATGTTGGTTTGGCGTTAGAGCATCCGGTTTCTTTAAACCGCCGGCTTTGTGTGTGTAATAAAATGTTGTCTTATTTTATCAGCGGATTAGCTGTAGCGGCTACTTCTACTTTGGGGCAAAAGAATATTTTATCCCGGTGCCCCGGAACGGGTTTTTTATATAGCCCGGGAAATTATAATGAATTAGCGGCAGGGCTTAATGAGTTTATTTCTAATCCCGGCAAACTTGCTGCCTGTAAAAAAACTAGCTTCGAAGCAGCTAAAAATTACTGGAATTGGGAGAAAGAAAGCAAAAAATTATTAGAAATTATGAATAGAGTTTTAAAGAGACAATAATGTTGCCAAATTTTTTAATTTGCGGCGCTCTCAAAAGCGGGACTTCTGCTTTGTGTAGTTTTTTGAAACTTCATCCTGATATATTTTTGGCAGAGGAAAAAGAATTAGATTTTTTTATAAAAAATTACCGCAAAGGGATCAGCTGGTACCAAAAATATTTTTCCGGCTGGCAGGGGCAGAAAGCTGTAGGCGAAGCCACCGCTTATTATATGGAGTGGGAAGGAACAGCTCGCCGCATAGCCGCCGCAATTCCAAAAGCTAAATTGATTTTTATATTAAGAAATCCTATTGATAGGCTTTATTCTGATTATTGGTATTTTGGGAAAAGCGGTGTTGTTAATTTAGGAGAATCGTTTTCGCGATATATTAGGAAAAATCCCGGGAAGGTAAAGTCAGGTTTTTACTATCGGCAGATTAAAAGATTTTTGCCGTATTTTTCCCGGAATAATATGCATTTTATAATAACAGAGGAGTTTAAAACAGAGCCTTTAAAGGAACTAAAAAAATGTTTTGCTTTTTTTGAGGTTGATCCTGATTATGATTTGCCTTTAAATAAAATAAGAAAACAACATAATGTTACCAAATACCCCCATAGTATTGGTATGGCAAAAATTTTATTTAAAATATTTTGGCCTTTAAAAAAGGCGTCTCCCTTTTTTTATTCGATTATTTTTCCCAAAAAAATCAGGCGTTTTTCTGAAAAGTTTATCTTTTCTCAAAAAAGAAAACCGCCGATAAAAGAGAAAGACCGCAGCTATTTAAGAGAAGTCTACCGCCAATCCAACAGGCATTTAGAGGAGTTTTTAGGCCGGGATTTAAGTTTTTGGAAATAAAAAATGAAAAAAGTAATTATAGCCGCAGCGCAGTTTCCGCCTTGTAATTTAACCGCGGCCGGCCGCAGCCGCTATTTTGCTGCCCATCTAAAAAAATTCGGCTGGGAGCCGGTAGTGCTTACGGTGAAGCCGGGATATTACCGGGGAAAAATTGATAGGGAGTTAGAAGAACTGCTTCCCGGTAATTTGGCAATAGTTAGAACCAAAGCTTTGCCGGGGAAGTTTTTAGGGATAATCGGAGATATTGGCCTAAGGTCACTCTGGCGGCATTACAAAGCATTGGTTAAAATCATAAAAAAAGAAAGAATAGATTTAATTTATATTCCCATACCTCCAAACTACTCTGCCGTATTAGGCCCGGTAATTTATAAAAAATTCGGCATTCCCTACGGGATAGATTACATCGATCCCTGGATAAACAATAGCTCAGGTTATAGAATATTTAGCAAGGGCTGGCTGGCCGGTAAACTGGGAAGAATGCTTGAACCAATAGTTTTAAAAAAAGCCAGCTTTATTACCGCAGTTGCACCCGGCTATTATCAGGGGGCATTAGAGAGGTACCCCTGGCTTGATAAAGGCAGATGTTTTTCGCTGCCTTATGGGGCCGAAGAAGAAGATTTTAGGTATCTCGAAAAAAATCCCCGTTCTCTTTTTTTATTTAACCCTCAAGACGGCAATTTTCATATAATTTATGCCGGGGCAATGCTGCCAAAAGCTTACGCTGTTTTAGAGGCGCTTTTTCAGGCTTTGGTTTTTTTAAAAAAGGAAAGGCCGGAATTTGCGGAAAAATTAAGAATACACTTTGTCGGAACCGGCAGCAATCCTTCTGCTCCTAAAAGTTTTAACATCAAACCCATAGCTGAAAAATATAACCTTTCAGGTGTAGTATTTGAATATCCGGCCAGGATACCTTACCTAGATGTACTTAATCACCTGAAACAGGCAGATGCAGTTTTAATTTTGGGCTCAACCGAACCGCATTATACTCCTTCCAAAGTATTCCAGGCCATACGCTCTAAAAAACCGGTGTTTGCTTTTTTGCATAAAGGAAGCAGCGCTGTTAAGATATTAAACGAAACCAATGCAGGAGAAGCTATTACTTTTGAAGATGAAAGCCATCTTGATAAGCGAATAAATACGATTAAGAAAGCCCTTATTAAAATTACAGGCAGAGAATATCAAAGAAAACCAACAAATTGGCGGAGATTCAAGGCTTATTCAGCAGAAGCGGCGGCAAAAAAGCTTGCAGGTGTTTTTAACAGGACTTTAGACAAAAAATAATTGTGAGCAATAAAACAAAATATAAATTAGGCATTATTGTAACTCATCCTATACACTATTATATCCCTTGGTATAAGGCATTGGCAAAGCATCCCCAGATTGATTTACAAGTCTATTATTGCCATCAGCAAACTCCCCAAAACCAGGCTGAGGCAGGTTTTGGGGTTGAGTTTGACTGGGATATTCCTTTATTGGAAGGCTATCCTTACCAATTTCTTAAAAATCTATCAAAGAGCCCCAATGTTTTTAGTTTTTTTGGCTGTGATACGCCGGAAATCAGAGAAATTATAAACAACAATAAGTTCGATGCTTTCATTGTAAGCGGCTGGAACAACAAGAGCTATTGGCAGGCAATTAAAGCCTGTTGGCGCAAAGATATTCCGGTTATAATTAGAGGAGACTCTTATTTGGAAACCAATAGTATAATTAAAAGAGCTATAAAATACCCTGTTTACCGTTGGTTTATGCCAAAGTTCGATGCTTACTTGTCAGTTGGCAAAAAAACAACGGAGTATTACCTAAATTATGGGGCAAACCCAAAAAAAATTTATTTTGTCCCTCATGCAGTAGATAATGATTTTTTTGCCCGGCAAACGGCAGTTTTTCTGCCAAAAAAAGAAGGGTTGCGCAGGAGCTGGGGTATTTCTAAAGAGGCAGTAGTTTTTCTTTTTGCCGGCAAACTAATAAATAAAAAAAGGCCGGGTGATTTTGTTAAAGCTATCCAACTAGCTTCAAGAAAGAATAGTAATATTTTTGGCTTAATTGCAGGAGATGGGCCGCTCAAAACTGATTTAGAAAAAAAAGTAATTAAAGAAAAAATTCCCGTGAAGTTTACAGGTTTTCTAAATCAAAATGAAATCTCGAAAGCTTATACAGTTTCAGATTGTTTAGTACTTCCTTCCGGGATAGGTGAAACCTGGGGGCTGGTTGTAAATGAAGCTATGGCCAGTTTGCTTCCGGCTATAGTTAGTGATAAAGTAGGCTGTGGCCCGGATTTAATTTCTCCTGGGCGGGCCGGAGAGATTTTTCATTACGGGGACATAGGAAAACTGTCGGAAATTTTATTGAGGCTTTCTTTTAAGCCAGATATTTTAAAAATTATGGGGGAAAACGCTAAAAAAAGGATTCAAAGCCATTCTATTAGAAACATGGCTCAAGCTACTGCAAAGGCAATATTATCGATAAAAAAACTAGAAAAATATTAAAGCACAGGAAGTATGGAAACAGGTATTAATCTCATAAGTTGGATAATTATATGGATTGCAGTTTTGGCATTTATTATATTGAGGGATATCCGGAAAAATATTCCAACAGTAGGGCTCGTAATAATATTTGCTCTTAACCTTACCAAAGAACATTTATTCGGAGCTTTTATACATACTTTACCTTGGTACCAGAATAGTAGAGAATATTTTACTGCCTTAGGCTTTGTTGAAAGCACCAAGGCATTGATAGCTTTTGGCATCGGCAGTTTAATTCTTGCACCATTTTTGGGAAAAATCTTTCACCTTCATTGGCTAAAAAGCAAAAGATATATTCCTAACCTTAAAATACCTTTGGTTTATATAATTGTCGGATATATATTTTATTTTTTGCTGGCTCCTGTTCTGGGAGGCATACCTACTATTCGTACTTTTGTTTATTCCGGATGGAATTTAATGATTGCAGGCCTTTGCCTTATAATTTGGAAAGATTGGTGCATTAGAAAGAAAAAAATGATGATTTTTTGGCTATTTTTTGCGGGCCTTGGCCCTATTTTTACTACAATTGGTTTAGGTTTTTTAGGGTATGGGGTTACAGCTTTAATAGCAATTGTTGCTTTTGTGGCCTGTTTTTACCGGCCGCGTTGGAAAGTTGTTTTGGGATTAATAATTGCCGTATATTTAGGGTTATCATTATATGTAAACTATATGGAGTTACGGACAGAACTAAGAAGGAAGGTCCGGGGCAGGGAAGCTCTTTCTGAAAGAATAGGTACTGTTTCGGACATATTTAATAATTTTGAATTTTTTAACCCACATAACCGAAAGCATTTGGTACTAATTGAAGTCCGTCTTAATCTAAATTATTTAATCGGGGCTTCAATTAATTATATACAATCGGGTAATCAAGAATTTGCTAAAGGAGAAACGATTAAAAGTTTTTTTTTGGCTTTTATTCCCAGAATCATTTGGCGGGATAAACCAATAAGTTTGGGCGGTTCGGCAATGGTGACAAAATATACAGGTATCCTTTTTGAAAGAGGAACCAGTGTAGCCCCGGGTTTAGTTATGGAATTTTATATTAACTTTGGGACAATTGCAGTAGTTATTGGGTTTATGATTTTGGGAGCTATCATAGCCTTAATGGACAGAGCAGCTGCATTATGCCTAGAATCAGGCAACTGGTATGGATTTATATTTTGGTTTTTGATTGGCATCACTTTTTTACCAACAGTAACATTAGCCCAGATTGCCATGGCCGCGGCTGCAGCAGTTGCGTTTTCTATTTTAGTTAATAAATATATTTTACCCATATTTGCCCGGCAGAAAAGGAAAAAGTAATTATGTGTGGAATTTGCGGAATAGTGGGGTTTTCAAATCCGGAGGCAACCAAGAGAATGATTCAAGCGATGCCGCATCGAGGCCCTGATGATACAGGCCTGTGGCATAAAGAAGAAGTTTCTTTTGGGCATAGGCGCCTGGCTGTAATTGATCTATCTGAAAAAGGCCGTCAACCGATGCCTGGCCATAGCTGTTCATTTTGGATTACTTATAATGGGGAAATATATAATTATAAATCTTTAAAAGAGGCTTTAAAAAAGAAAGGCTATGAATTTAAGTCAAATACAGATACCGAAGTTGTTTTAAATCTCTACCAGGAATATGGAAAAGGCTGCCTGAATTACCTGCGTGGGGTTTTTGCTTTTGCTATTTGGGATCAGAAAAAAAAAGAGCTGTTTGCGGCCAGGGACAGGCTGGGCCTAAAACCATTTTTTTATTATTTTAAAGAAGGTATATTCATTTTTGCCTCGGAATTAAAGGCAATTTTGGCCTCCGGGTTGGTAAAAAAGGATATAGAACCTCAAGCTTTAGCAGATTATTTTAGATATGGTTCAGTCCAGGCTCCTAAAACTATGATAAAAGGTGTTTGCCAACTGATGCCCGCCCGCTATCTTACTCTAAAAAAAAATAGGCTAAGCATAAAAAAGTACTGGCAGATTAATTTTTCAAAGAAAGCAGCTGGAAAAAAAACAGAGAAAGATTATATTTTTCAGATAAAGGCTATTTTAAATAAGGCAGTAAGCTTTAGGTTGGTTAGTGATGTTCCTTTGGGAGTTTTTTTAAGCGGTGGAATAGATTCGAGTATAATAACCGGCCTGATGCAGAAACATTCATCTGCGCCGGTAAAAACATTTAGTATTGGTTTTCAGGAAGAGGTTTACGATGAAAGAAACTATTCTAGGAAAATTGCAGAGAAATTTGCCACCAACCATAAAGAAATTTTATTAAGGGCAAAAGATATTATTTCAGAAATTCCTAATATTTTTAATTCAATGGACCAGCCCAGCATCGATGGTTTTAATACCTTTGTTATATCCAAGGCTGTTAGAGATGCCGGAATTACCGTTGCTTTATCGGGCCTGGGCGGAGATGAGCTGTTCGCCGGCTATCCATTGTTTAGAATCTTGCCCAAAATAGCTGAATTTGCAAAACTTTTTGGATTTATCCCCCAGGAAATTAGAGGCAAGTTTTTTTCTTTTTTGTCATTTTTTAGCAGAAGTAAAGGGCAGCTGAAAGGCCTCTTTTCATTATTGCAGTGCGAAGGCTTAGAAGATTTATATTTTTTACAAAGGTCTGTATTTTTGCCCAGCCGGGTTAACGCAATATTAAAATCAGAAAAAGCCGGATATTCTGATAATTTTCGCAAAAAAGGAAAAAAGCATGGCTTGCATCAAATTAATAAACTTTCCTGGCTGGAATTAAATAATTATTTGCCTAATACTCTTCTTGCCGATACCGACCGGATGAGCATGGCCAATTCACTTGAGGTAAGGGTGCCGTATTTAGATCATTTATTAGTGGAGAAGATATTCGAGGTTCCCGGCAGCCTAAAAGTAGGCTCTGATTATCCAAAACGGTTGTTGATAAAGGCTTTCAGAGATTTGGTACCGGAAGAAATTTATAAACGGCCCAAAAAGGGTTTTGTGTTGCCTTTTGATAAGTGGCTTAAGAAGGAGCTAAAAGATTATTGCAACAACAAATTATCTAAAAAAAACACTAAAAATATTCCTTTTATAAAATCAGACGAAGTTTTTCGGATATGGGAAGAATTTTTATCCGGGTCAAAAAAGTATAATTATTCATCTGTGTTGGCACTCTTATCTTTTATAAATTGGCATGAAGAAATATTTTAATAACAGAATTTTTTTATTGTTTAATGATTTAATATCACAAGGCGGCATTCAAAAATACAACCTAAGTTTATCTAAATCACTAAAATCTCAATTTCCTCAATATAAATTCAAAGAGATTTGCCTGGTATTAAAAAAAAATTCATTGAGGTGTTGGGATAAAATAAAATTCGTTTTTAAGGTTATTTTTTCTGTATTTAAGGGAACTCCCAAATTACTAGCCTGTTCTCATATAAATTTATCCCCTTTAGCGTTATTACTGAAAAAATTATTCGAGCTGCCCTATATTGTATTGGCTCACGGTGTTGAAGTCTGGGATATAAAAAAAGGCTTGAAATTTCAAGGGCTAAGCAATGCAGATTATATAATTTCTGTCAGTTCCTACACAAAAAATAAAATGGCAGAAAATGGGATAGGTAAAAGTAAAATAAAAATTTTGCCAAATACCGTCGATACTGATTTTTTTTCTCCCCGCCATATCGATAGAAAATTATTTAGGAGCCTAAATTTAAAAAATAAATTCATTATGTTAACCGTGGCTAGATTGTCAAAGAAAGAAAGGTATAAGGGCCATGGTATTATCTTAGAAGTTTTACAAAATCTCAGTGATGATTTTATATGGCTGGTTGTCGGTGAAGGCGGTGATTCAAGGCGGCTTAAGGAAAAAGCTAAAAGGCTTGGGGTTTCAGGGAAAGTTTGGTTTTTAGGTAAAGTAGAAAACAGCAAGTTAGTTGATTATTATAACCTTTGTAATTTGTTTATTATGCCAAGCCAAGGCGAGGGTTTTGGCATAGTATTCCTAGAGGCCTTGGCTTGCGGCAAGCCGGTGGTTGCCGGAAATAGAGACGGAAGCCGAGAGCCTTTGCTTAATGGTGAATTGGGTTTTTTAGTTAATCCGGACAGCAAACAAGAAATAATTGAAGCAATAAATATTATTTATAAAGGTAAGGATAAAAGAAGTGATTCGAACTACTTAAGAGAAAAAGTAAAAGAAAACTTCGGTATCGAAGCTTTTAATAAAAAAGCAAAAGAAATTTTTAACCAGATATTATAATGAAACTCCTGCACGTAATACCCAGCTATCTTCCTGCTCATAGCCATGGCGGCTCTGTTAAAGGGATTCATGACTTATGCCGGATGTTGGCAAAAAAAGGCCATCAAGTATCGGTTTTTACCACCAACAGTGACCGGAAAAAAAAATTGGATGTTTCTTTAGGCAAGATTCATCATATAGACGGAATAGAGGTAACTTATTATCCGGTTAAGTTTTTCAAAAATTATTATTATTCGCCTTCCCTTTCTAAAGCTTTAAAAATACACTTAAAAGGGTTTGATTTGGCCCATATCCACTCTGTTTTCCTTTATCCTGCCTATGCTGCTTCTTATTGGTGCAAGAAAATGAATATCCCTTATTTAATTAATCCTTTTGGTGCGCTTGACCCCGATATGATTAATTTTAAAAGTTCTTTTCTAAAACGTTTTTATATAAAATTAATTGAATCTTATAATATTAAAGGCGCTGCGGCAATCCACCTTGCCTCCGAATATGAAAAGAAGCGTTTTTTATCTTTAGGGTTTGATCTGCCGGCAGTTGTTGTGCCCAGAGGCATTTTTCTTAAAGAATATGATAAAGTTTTAGCAGGCAAAAGCTTACAAATTATTTACCCCCGGCTTAAAGGTAAAAAAATAATTCTTTTTTTAGGTAGAATCCATCCCAAGAAAGGCCTTCAAAAATTAGGATTGGCTTTTAAAGAAATAATCAAACAAGAAGAGGATGTTTATTTAATTGTTGCCGGAGATGGCCAAAAGGAATATGTAAAAAAAATAAAATTATTTTATGAAAAATTAGGGTTATCAAAAAAAACTATTTTTACGGGAATGCTTTTGGGAAAAGATAAGCTTTCCGCTTTTTACAGCAGCGATATTTTTGTATTGCCTTCATACGGCGAAAATTTTGGCATAGCAGTTTTGGAAGCAATGGCTTGTAAGCGGCCTGTGATCATAAGCAACAAAGTAGGCCTATATCCGGATGTTGATGAATACACAGCGGGGGTTGTTATAGATAATAAAGTTATGGATATCAAAAGAGCAATGCAAGATATTATTAATAATAGAAAATTAAAAGGCGAAATGGCTCAAAAGGGCAAAAATCTGGCACAAGATAAATTTAATATAGGAAAAGTAACTAACCGGATGATAAAAGTTTACCAAGATATAATAAAAAAATGAAAATACCAATATCTGTTATAATTTTGACCGTAAATGAAGAAAATAATATTGAAGCTTGCCTAGAAAGCGTGAACCGGGCTGATGAAATTTTTATAGTTGACTCAGGAAGCACCGATAATACCTTAGAGATTGCCAGAAAATATACCGATAAGATTTATAAGCATCCTTTTTATAATTTTTCCCAGCAGAGAAATTGGGCTCAGGATAACTTGCCGGTAAAAAATGAGTGGATAATGCATCTGGATGCAGACGAGAGGGCAGAGAAAGGTTTGTTTTACGAATTAAAAGGGATATTTAAATCCGGCAGCGAAGTAAATGGGTTGATGCTTGCCAGAAAAACTTATTTTAAGGGCCGATGGATAAAACACGGGGGCCATTTCCCTGTTTACCAGTTATGTATTTATAAAAAAAGCAGGGGGAGAAGCGAGCAAAGGTATTATGACCAAAATTATTTAGTTTCCGGTAAAGTTTTAAAATCTAAGTCCGGCATAATTAATATTATTGACCCTGATTTAAATTCCTGGAAAAACCGCCACAAAAGATGGGCAAAAATGGAAGCAAAAGAAATATTGCATAATAAAAATAGGCGGTTAAAAATTAATTGGCGCGGCAGTCCCATCGAAAGAAAAAATTGGGCCAGGTATAAGTTTTATTACCGCTTGCCCCTTTTTGCCCGCCCTTTACTTTATTTTTTTTACCGTTATATTATTAGGCTGGGTTTTCTCGATGGCTTAAGAGGCCTAATCTTTCATTTTTGGCAGGGGCTGTGGTTCAGGTTAATGGTGGATAGGGAAATTTTGAAACTTAAGAATATTGTTAGTAAACAGTCAAAATTCGGTTAATATGTAAACTATGAAATACATAAATTTTTTGGGAAGGGATTTGAGTTTTTGGAAATGAAAATACTAGGCATAAATGCATATCATCCTGATTCATCGGCTGCTTTACTTGTTAACGGTAAGATTGTTGCAGCCTGCGAGGAAGAGCGGTTTAGAAGAATAAAGCATTTCTCCGGATTTCCTGCCGAAGCGATAAAAAGTTGTTTGAAGCAGGCAAATATTGCTGCAGAAGATATTGATTATATCGCTATCCCGCGGCAGAATAAAGCCAGGCTTTTAAAAAAAATCCAGTATGGCATAAAAATTCCTTCTCTAGTCAAAAAGAGGCTGAAAGCTTGGAGAAAAACTGAGAATATTGAGAGCGCTCTTTGTAGGTCTTTAGGCGTTAAATCCAACGGGCTTAAAGCAAAGGTGATTAGAGTAGAACATCACCGGGCTCATCTTGCCTCTTCTTTTTTTACTTCTGGATTCAAAGAAGCTTTTTTACTTTCTTGCGATGCCCTGGGTGATTTTGCTTCAACAATGTGGGGGGAGGGGAAAAAGAATGAAATAAAAATAGAAGGAGAAATTGCTTTTCCCCATTCTTTAGGGTTTTTTTATACAGCTTTAAGCCAGTATTTAGGTTTTCTAAAATTCGGTGACGAATACAAAGTAATGGGGCTGGCTTCTTACGGGAAGCCTGTATACAGAGGCGAATTTAAAAATATTTTAATCTTAACCAAATCCGGTTTTAAATTAAACCTTAAATATTTTCTTCATCACAAAAAGTATATTGATATGAATTTTGCTGATGGCTGCCCGGATATTGGATTAATGTTTTCTTCTTATCTTGAAAAAAGATTAGGCAAAAGAAGGCTGCCGGCCGGCTCCCTCCAAGAAAGGCATAAACATATTGCAGCTAGTTTACAGAAAAGATTGGAGGAGGCAGTAATCCATCTTCTTAATCTGCATTCCGGAGAAAAATATTCCAATCTTTGCTTATCAGGCGGTGTAGCTTTTAATTGTGCTGCTAATGGTAAAATATTAGAAGAATCTTCTTTTAAAAATATTTATGTACCCCCTGCTCCCGGCGATGCAGGCCTAGCTCTTGGAGCAGCCCTTTTTCTCTGGCAGCAGCTTTCTGAAAAAAAAGGCACCTCTTTTTTTAATCATGCTTATTTGGGGCCTGGCTACAGCCAGAGTATAATTGGCCGCAAGCTGGAGGAGAAAAAAACTGAACTGGATGCCAAACAGTGTATAATAAAAAAAATAAATAATGAAACTCAGCTTTGTAAAAAAATAGCAGAAAGCCTGTCTTGCGGTAAAATTATAGGTTGGTTCCAAGGCGGGATGGAGTTTGGGCCTCGTGCGCTGGGAAATAGAAGTATTCTTGCTGACCCCAGGAGAGAAGAAATCAAGGATGTTTTAAACCAACGCATCAAACACAGAGAAGCTTTTCGCCCGTTTGCCCCTTCTGTTTTAGAAGAATATCTAGATCAGTACTTTGAAAAAAGTTGCCCCTCGCCTTTTATGAGCTTTGTTGATAAAATAAAAGAAGAAAAAAGAGGCCAAATACCAGCGGTCTGCCATATAGACGGCACTGCCCGCCTGCAGACAGTAAATAAAAAAGATAATCCATTATACTGGAGGCTGATAAATGAATTTTATAAAATAACAAAAACACCGTTGGTTTTAAATACCTCTTTTAATGAAAATGAACCCATAGTAAATTCTCCCAAAGAGGCAATAGATTGTTTTTTGCGGACGCAGATGGGCATATTAGTTTTAGGAAATACAATTATAGAAAGGCCGGAGTAAATAATGAAAGTTTCTATTATTACTGTTGTTTATAACAATGCCCGGCATATCGAAGGCTGTATTAAAAGCGTGCTGTCCCAAGATTACCCCGGCCTGGAGTATATCGTTATTGATAATAAATCTAAAGACGGTACAGAAGAAATTGTTCGAAAATATAAAGATCAGATTGATGTGATTATTTCAGAAAAAGATAAAGGCCATATCGACGCCATGAATAAAGGTTTAAAAGTTGCAAAAGGAGATGTAATCGGTTTCCTGCATTCGGATGATTTTTACCCCCGGCAAGGCATAATAACTGAGGTGGCAGAAACTTTCAAAAGCAGCCCTATAGACAGCTTATATGGGGACCTTGTATATATAAAAAACAAGAAAAGAAAAATTTTCAGGTATTGGAAAAGCGGCAGCTATAACCCCAAGAGCATTATTTGGGGATGGATGCCGCCCCATCCTGCTTTTTTTGTAAAAAAAGAAGTTTATGAAAAATATGGCGCTTTAGACGGCAGGAATTTTAAAATATCTATGGATTATGAATTTATCTTAAGGCTTTTGCATAAACACAAAATAACTACAAAATATATACCAAAAGTTTTAGTTACTATGCGTGCCGGCGGAATCAGCAACAGAGGCCTTAAGAATATAGCAATAAAGAGCCGGGAAGATTACCGCGCTTTAAAAAAACATGGGCTTGGCCTTAAGACCCTTTTTATGAAGAATTTAGTAAAAATCCCGCAATTTTTTAAAAAATACAAGCAAGAATGAAAAGCAAAAAGATAAAACGCATTTTTGATTTTTTTCTTTCTTTTTTTGTCCTTTTTTATTTTTCTCTTTTTTGGACAATAATTATGGCGATACTTTTTCTAAATAACAGGGGGAAGATATTTTATATTCAAAAAAGAATTGGAAAAGATGAGGTAGAATTTAAGGTCATAAAATTTCGCACTTTAGAAGAAGAAAAAGTTATTTCTTGCTTTTCTCATTTCTTAAGAGTTACGGCATTAGATGAAACACCCCAGCTTTTTAATATCTTAAAAGGCGATATGTCTTTTGCCGGCCCCCGGGCACTGGTTAAAGAAGAGTTGTTAGAAAATGAGCAAATTTGGAAAAGAAGCCGAGTCAAGCCGGGCCTTACCGGCCTAGCCCAAATTACGGTTCCCAAAAGGGCAAATATTGCAGATAAATTGAAAGTTGATTTATGGTATATAAAGAATTATAATTTAACTTTAGATATAAAAATTATTTTAAAATCTTTAGTCAATACTTTTACTGCTTCTTGGGAAGCAAATCAATTCAAAAAATATGAAAAAAAGCAATAAAAAGGTAGTGATAGCCGGAGCCGGGCCCATTGGCTGCTATCTAGCCAGGCTTTTGAAAAAAAGAGGAATAAAAAGTTTGCTGCTTGAAGAGCACTCAGAGCTGGGCCGGCCGGTTCATTGTGCCGGCGTAGTAGGCAGAAAAGTATTCGACCGGGCCCAAATTCCTTTAGCCAAAAAAACGATTATCAATAAGATAAATAAAGCAGAGTTAAATTTAGGCAGCCAAAAGATGATTTTAAAGCGCAACTCTGTAGCTTATGTGATTGACCGGGAAGCATTTGACCGCCAGATGGGAAAAGGCCTCGATATCCGTTTTAACCGAAAATTTATTGGGCTTGAGAAAAAAAATAAAAAATACTTAGTCGAAACAGATAAAGAAAGCTTTGAAGCTGATATAGTAGTAGGCGCAGATGGAGCTAATTCTTCGGTAAGAAGATTTGTTTATCAAGAAGAAAGTTTTAAAAATCTGATCGGGATACAGTTTAGAATTAAACTTGAATTGCCTCAACAGGATATAGTAAGGGTTTACTTGAAAAAACCTTATTTTTATTGGATTATCCCCGAAAAAAGAGGGTTTATAAGAGTAGGCGGGATTACTGAAAACGCTTATCAAGATATAATTAATTTTATCAAAGAGAAAAAAATAAAAGGCAAAGTTGTTGAGAAATTTGCCGGTATAGTTCCGCTTACGCATTTTTTTCCTTTATCAAAAGATGGTATATTTTTAGTAGGCGATAGCGCTTCGCAAATAAAACCTCTTACTTACGGCGGTTTATATATGGGTATGCGCGCTGCAGAGATATTAGCAGATTGTATAATAAGAGGTAAACCCGGCCAATATGGCAGCTTGTGGAGAAAGAAGTTTGGCCGGGAAATAAGTTTGGCTTTAAGAGCTAGGCAAATTTTACAAAACCTTTCCGATGAAGACGTAAAAAAAATATTTAATTTTGTTAAAAAAAGAGTTAAATTGATAGAAGAGAAGGGGGATTTTGAAAACCATTCTTTATTACTGAAGGAGTTTTTAAAAGACCCTTATATATCAAAAGATATTTTATCTATTTTCTTTAAAATAATGAAAGCTGGTTTTAATTTCAGCTAAGGCCGGTTTAATGAAACGATTATGAAAGCAGTTACCCTTAAAGCAAGAATAATTATTCTCTTGACAATTTTCAGTGTGATTATTATTGGGGTATTTGTAGCAGTCCAGCTGCAGCACCAGCTGGCCATGGTAAGAAAATACCAGAATTATGAAGCTCAAACCATCTTTTTTGCCTTAAAAAACAGCTGGAAAAATGTATCTTCTTTTCCTATAGGCCAAGAAGAAAAGCTAAAATTCCTTAAAGAAAAAATTAGCTCTCTCGGGCAGCTGGGTTCGGTAAAGCAGGCTTCTTTATTTGACCGGGACGGAAGATTAATATTTTCCAGCCAAAAGGATTTACCGCGAAAAACCGGTTCTACAGATTTAGGCATAATCCGCAATATAAAACAGAAAAATTTAAACAGAAAAATTACTATTGATAAGGAAAAACAAACCTTTTCTTTATTTATGCCTTTACCCGAAGAAGGTTCTCTAAAATATACAGTAAAGATTATTTTTTCTTTAGAAGGCCTTGGGCTTGCTTTTCGGCAGGTATACCGGCCGGCTTTTATGATGGGGGTGTTTTTGGTTTTGGTTAATATTGGGTTAGGGGTTTTTCTTTCCCGGTTGGTAATCGGGCCGGTAAAAGTCTTCAACGAAGCAGCCAAAAAGATTTCCGGCGGCAGGCTTGATTTAAAAATAAACATCTCCACTCAGGATGAATTAGAAGAACTCTCTGGTACATTTAATGATATGACTTCAAAGCTTGCGAAGATGAAAAAAAAGGCGGAAAATGCAAATCCTCTGACTAAACTTCCCGGCAATATTGTGATTATGGAGAAAGTTGAGAAAAGAATTAAAAGAAATGATAAATTTATGCTGATTTATTGCGACCTGGATAATTTCAAGGCTTTTAACGATAAATATGGAATCCATAAAGGAGATGAGGCAATAGAATTAACCGGCCGGATTTTTAAAGAAGCTATTCAAGAAAAAGGGAAGCCCCAAGATTTTATCGGCCACGAAGGCGGCGATGATTTTCTTATTTTAACTGTTTCTGAACGTGCAAAGACAATAGCTGAAAAAATTATTTCTGATTTTGACCGGCAAATCCGAAAACTTTATGATGATGATGATTTAGAAAGAGATTATATTATTGCTCATGCCCGCGACGGCTCAATAAATAAATTTCCTATAATGACTATTTCTTTAGCCGGCGTTACCAATCAGCATCGTTTGATTAAAAATTATGGCCAAGTTACTAACATTGCTGCTGAAGTTAAGAAAAAAGCCAAAAGCCAAGAGGTGAGTTGTTTTGTTGTTGACAGAAGAAAGAAATAGTTATTTTTCCTTTTCCGGTTCTGTAAATAATTTCGGCGGGGAAAGGGCAAAACCCTCAATAGCTTCCTTTTCTGGCTGGGAGCCGCTTTGGAAAATTAAAGTAGATATATTAGGGGCCTCTTCCTCTTCTTCCTCTTCCTCTTCTTCCTCCTCTTCTTCCTCTTCTTCCTCTTCCTCTTCTTCCTCCTCTTCTTCCTCTTCTTCCTCTTCTTCCTCTTCTTCTTCTCCTCCGCAGCATTCAGCAGTCCAGGTAGTAACACAGTCTATGTCACAGCAAGGCCCTACGCAGGAAGCAGAGGTATCAGCCAAAACCCTGGCCGGAACAAAATACAAACTTAGGCACAGCGCTGCTAAAAAAATTATAAACCTTTTCACCAACTTAAATATAGCATTATTTTTTTGATTTGTCAATGAACCGTAACTTATTGCCGGACAAGAAGTTAACTTTCGAAATCATAAAATATTTTTATATTTTCTTATTTTTCTTCTATTTTCTGCCCACTTTATTGTTTTCTACAAAAATAGTTATTCTGGGAAAAACGCTTTCATTCTCTTTAAGTTTGGTTTTAAATATCATTTTGGCCTTGCTTGTTTTTATTATTTACATTTTAATCAGATGCTTTAAGAAAATCGGTTTTTATTTAGCCGTTTGTTTTCATTTTTTCTTTCTCATAAATTTTTTATTTTTTTTCCTTCGCGGGCAGCTGCTATTTTTCATTAAAGGAGCTAAAAAGGCAGCTATTATTTTTCCTTCATATTTTTTCGTTATTTCTGGTATAATAATAAACGGAGTTATAATTTGTTTACTTTTTTCTATTTTGTGGGATTGGAAAATAAAAAATAAGTGAGATTATGTTAAATAAACCTTGGTTTAAACTTTTTTTGCCCCTTTTTATAGCTGTTGCCTTAGCTTTACTTTTTTTTGTAAGTTATAATAATTACCTTCTTGATGAAACTTTTGTTAATCTAAAAATATCCCTTACTAAATTAGAAAGCGCAACGAATTTAGAAGAGGTAAGGCAGCTGAAAGGTGTCTTAGACGATACCTTTATTATCCAGATAACTCAAAAAGATTTTGACCTTGCTTCGGCTTTAAAAACAGAGTTATCTTCCCAGATGGCTCAAGGCGTAAAAGAAGGCGGCCAGCTGAGGCAGCTTGAAAATATGCTGGAAGAAATTATCTCAAAAAAAGAAAAAGAAAAAACCCCTTTTTCTTCTGCGGTAGAAAACGTGCTGGCTGCAGTTTCCCCCCGGCCCAGGCCGCTAAACCAAAAAAAAATAAAAGGGCAAATAGAGAAGCTTAAAGGTAAAGTACCTTATTCAAGCGGCAGGGCCCTTCAAGATTTGTATTTAGAAATTGTTAAAGGCTATCTGCGCTTGAAAGATTGGGATAAGGCAGATTATTATATTCAGCAGTTAATAAAAATTGCCCCTCAAACCCTTACAGCTTATGAAGGCCGGTTTTACCGCGGTATGATTTATAAGTTTGAGGGAAAGCATAAGCAGGCCGCCTCTTTGTTTGCCAAGATAAAGAACGATCTGTCTAAAAAATGGGGCCTTTTTGCATCTTACCAGGAAGCAGACAGTTTGTACCAAAGTGGAGAAAAAGAAAAAGCAGTTTCTTTGTTGCAGGAAATTGACAAAGAAAATCCTGATTCGGAGGTGGCCCGTGTTGCAAAATTTAAAACTGCCTATATTTATAGCCAAAGTCAAAGCCCGCAGGAGCGGCGCAAGGCAAGAAGAATGTTTAGGGACCTGCCGCCGGAAACAGCCTTAGATACACGGGATGAAGAAGTTGAAATTTCTCCTGTTCCGGGTTACGAAGAAGAAATTTTAGAGTTTGAGAAACTTGCCGAAGAAAAAGAACTTAGCCAACAAATCATAGATAAAATCAAAGAAGGTTTTTATTTGCTGAAAAAAGCTTATTTTGCTAAAAATAAAACTATTAAAAAAGATTACGCCGAAGAAGCCATTGAAAAATTTGATTTTGTTTTGGAAAAAAAGCCCCGGAAGCCGGTTGTCCTTGCCGGCAAAGCCTTAGCTTTATTTTTTGCCGGGCAGCCGGAAGAAGCTAAAAGAGAAGCAGCTAAAGTAGACGGCCGGAAAGTGGAGAATTTTCAAACTCACCTCTATTTAGGCTATCTCTATTACCGGTTAGACCTTATCAACCAAGCTATCGGTGAATATGAAAGAATACAAGAGCAGTATTATGACTCTTCGTTGATAAATTATAATTTAGCCACCCTTTATTTGATTAAAGGAAACCGCTCTAAAGCAAAAAAGAACTTCCGGCGGGCGGTAATGATTAATCCTAAATTTGTTGAGGCATATAACAACTTATCTTACCTGCTTTTGAAAGAAAAAAGGTATGGCGCGGCGGAACAAAATCTAAAGAAAGCTGTAAGGGTCAAACCTGATTTTACAGAAGGCCATTATAATTTAGGGATAATATATTACCTTCAGGGAAAATACAAAAGAGCTTTAAGCCACTTCAAAAGAGTAAAATCTCTAAAAGGCTCATATAAAATGATCCTCAAATATATAGCTGATATAGAAAATTGATTAAAATATTCAAGATAAAGTTTTACCTAAATTGGTTAAAAAATTAACAATAGTTGTTACTCTAGGGGTATTTTTTATAACCGGCCTTTATTGTGCTTTTGCAGAAACAACAGCAAAAAAGGCGGATTTTAATAAAATAAAACCGGTAGAGGAGTTTGCTGGGATTTATGAGCTGGATAAAAATTTAATTGGCAAAAAAATTAAAGAGGCCCAAGAATACCTTATCCGGGCAATCGGCAAAAAAGAATACGGGGTGCATAAGTATTATTATCCTTACAGAGACGCCCTTGAAAGTAAATTGTATACTATTTATACTGCGGATACTGTTTATTCCTTTCTCAAAATATATGATTTCAACAAAAACCAAAAAATATTAGATTATATTTACAAGTGCAGTGATTTTGTCCTTTCGATGCAGAATAAAAATAAAGGGCTTAAAGGCTACGGCGCTTTTCATTATTCCTATAATTTAATTACCGGCCGGCCCGATAAAAAGTTTGTAGTAGGTACTACTGCAAAAACTATAATCATGCTTACCCGGATGTATCAGCGCAGCGGGCTCAATAAATATCTGGAAGCTTGCCGGCTGGGGGCTGACTGGCTGGTATCTATGCAGAAGCCTAACGGGGATGTTCAGTCCTATAAAAAGTTTAGGGATGGCAGTTGGTATAATTCCACCAAATATTCTTTGCTTTATAACGGCCAGGTACTTTCTGCCTTATCTAAGGTTTATGCACTAACCCGGGAAAAAAAATATTATAATGCGGCTAAAAAGATAAGCGAAAATTTTGTTTCTCAAATAGAAAGAAAAGGGTGTTTTTTAGGCGACCAATACCGGGATAGAAACCCTATTTCTACTTCCTGGGTAATTATGTCTTTGCTTGATTTTTCCCAAAGTACAAAAGAGGAGAAATATAAGGATATAGCCTTATATTGCAGCAGCAGTTTAATAAAAAGGCAGATAACCGATAAATCTGATATCCGCCGTTTTGGCCGCTGGAGAGGCGCTTATTCAACCAGCGGAAACGGCTGGCTGGCTGAGGTAATGGCAGAAGTTTATAAATCATGCAGGGGCACCGGGCGCAAGGATTGTGCCAAATACAAAGAAGCTATAATTAAGGTAATTAGATGGCTGGTTCAAAACACCTATTCGGAAAAAAACAGCTCTTTTCTCCCCAATCCGGAAAAAGCAAAAGGAGGCCTTTTTTGGAATTATAAAAACAGCTGCATCAGGACAGACTCTGTTTTCCATGCCTTAAATGCATACTTGGGGGTATGGGATAGTTTGAAAGACGGGGTTTTGCTTTCAATCCCCAAAAAATAAAAAAAACCGTTCAACTCCCGCAGTTGAACGAATCTTCCCGCGAAGGCGGAGATACCCGGGACAGGCACAAGTAAAAAGGTCGCTGTCCCCTTTAATCATCCCAAATTGGAGAGGTCTAGCCTCTCCAAAATTGTGGTTTCTGGAAGATGAGCTTAATAATAAAATTGACAAGGATAAACAAAGATTATAAAATAAAAAGCATGAGAAATATTTTCAAAAAATTATTTTTGCCGCTGGTTAAAAAACAACGGAGGTTTTTAAGGATTAGCCAATACCATCTCATAAAATATAAAGTGGTTGAGGCAAAAAAGGAATCTATATCTTTTGCTAAAGACGTAGGCGGCGGCGGTATCCGGGTTTGTTTGCCCGAAGGCGTGCCAGCCGGCAGTATAGTGGAACTGGAAATAAACTTCCCTTTTCTGCCTCAGCCGGTTAAAGCAAAAGCCCGGGCCGTATGGTCTAATTTTCTCAAAAAAACAAAAAAATATGAGATAGGGTTTAAGTTTATCGATATAGACCCTAAAATTTGTAGAATTATTAATAAACGAATCTCTCAGGCAAAAACGTTAGACAGGAAAATTTCTCTAAAAGTTTTTATTTTGTTTTTAATTATTATTTTATTGGTAGTTTTTTTATTATTAGATTATTAGGAAGATGAGAAATAAATAATTATTTATGTTGTTTTCTCTAAAAAAGAGGGCGTTTGCCGGCCAGGTTCTTTTATTTTTATCTACAGCTTTGGCTGCTCAACTTTGCTATGGGCAAGTTACCCGTGAGGATGTAGTTACATATTCATTGGACTATTATCAACTTAAACACAGAAAACAAGAGGCAGTAAAACAAGCTCTGGAGGAAAAAAAGGCTCAGAAAGTTAAAAGGGAGGCAGAGATAACCAAGGAGGAAGCTGAAAAAACTCCTGGTTGGATTAAACAGTTTTTAAAAGAATATGTATACCCCAATTTGCATTTTACAGCAACTATAGAAGAAGAATACAATGACAATATTTATAAGACCCATAGCGATAAATCTGCAGGTTTTGTTACCAATTTCAATACCAGCCTCATTTTAGATTTAAATTTAGGCTTAAAGAAGCTGGTAAAAGGATTTGAAAGCCCCGGCGGGCATACTTATTTTACTTTTGGTTTTAAAGGCCCGGAAGTAGATTTAGGTACCGGTGTAGGAACTAACGTTGAACAAAAGAAAGATTTGTATGAGCCGTCGTTTTCAACCTATGCTATTTTAGACTATCAAAGAGGTAAATACGGAGCAACTTTAAGCTATGAGCCTCAGAGAAAATACTTTAATCTGGTAGATATTTCTTCTGCCGCAACCGAACGGGATAAAGGAAGAGTGTATTATTGGAGCCACGACTATAAAGCCGAAGCTAGAGCAGACTGGAATAAATTTCCAACAAAGCTGGCTTACCATCACAAAGGTACTTCCTACCCTTCCGGCTATAAAACTTCTGAAAATATAACAGATACGATAACACTGTTAACAAAGTATAAATTATCTTACTGGACCGGGATAGTATTAGATTATGCTATCCAAGATGTTACCTACGATAACCGGGCCGATCAAGACTGGACTTCAACCAAATTTTCAGCCGGCTTAGACGGAAGGTTGTTTAAAAGGTTGAGTTTTTATGCTAAATTCGGCCAGCAAGAGCTGGATAGGGATAACCGCCAAAATAAAACATTTAACCAGCTCAACTGTGGCCTAAAGTATATTCCCAAGCCGGGAGCCGCCATTGTGCCTGATTTAAGTTTTTCTCAAGATATAAGAACAAGTACTTATGCAAATGAGGAATATTCCGAAAACCAGACAATTAAATTAGAGCTTAATTTTTTTCCCAATTTCAATCCCCGTTTGGTTTTTGACACCGGCTTGTCTTTTATTAACCGTGACTATTCTTCGGGCCGCAGCGATGAGATAAAAAAATACTATCTTAAGGCTGACTATAAATATAAAAAATGGCTTGAACTTTATCTAAAATATGAGTATGCTGAAAGGAAGTCAAGCAGCAAGGCCTTTAGTTATACCAATAATATTTTAACATCAGGGCTGAAGTTATTTTTTTAAAGTAATTCAAAGCCAAAAGGAGCATTATGAAAAAAATATTTGTATTTTTAACTGCAAGTTTATTTTTTTTGAGTTGTTTAGTTTCAGCTGAGCCCCAAGCTCAAAACCAGCAGCTTGAGGAAACCCAATTTGCAATTGATGCTTTTGATACAGTAGAAATCTCTGTATATGACCATCCGGATTTAAGCATAACCTCAGAAGTTTCAGAAGACGGCATAGTGAGGATGCCGCTTCTGGAAGAAGTAAAAATAGAAGATTTGACCCCAAAACAAGCCGGGGCAAAAATAGAAAGCCTGCTTGAGGCGGGTTATCTTGCCAATCCGCGGGTTTCTGTAGAAATAGTAAAATATGCCCCCTTTTCTATTTATGGGGCAGTTAATGAACCCGGAGAATACCAGTTGAGGGGCCCTTATACTTTAGAGGATGCTTTGGTAACAGCAGAAGGGGCCAAAGAGAATGCGAATTTAGAAAAGGTTAAGGTTTTTCGAAGGTATAAAAGGCAGAAAAAAGAAAAGTTTGTGGTGGATGCAGGGAGGGAAGGCGAGGAGTTTTTTCTTAAGCCCTTGGATAGGATAATTGTGGATATTTACGGAGATATCTATGTGATGGGCGCAGTCGAGGGACCGGGGGTCTATAAGCTTAAAAGAGGCGATTATACTCCCAAAGAAGCTATTACTTTTCTGGCTGGCGGCAGTAAAGAAAATGCAAACCTTTCAGAAGTTAGAATTTTAAGAGAAACTGAGGAAGGGGTGCGGGAGCATACAGTTGATATCAGTGAATTTACCACCGAAGAAGATTTTTACCTTAAAGAAGGCGATAAAATTTATGTTAAAACTTACCAGCCTCTTTTTGTTACCGGTGAGGTAAAAGTGCCCGGCGAATACCCTTTCCGCAAAGGTATGACTGCTTTTGATGCGGTTAATACTGCCGGCGGTTTTACCGAAGTAGCAAGTACAAACGGGGTAAGGATAATCCGCAAGACAAAGGGAGGCCAGGAAAAGAAGATAGTAGTCCCGGTTGGATATATAATGAAGACCGGCAATAAAGAGAAAGATGTACAGCTTAAAGAAGGCGATACGATAGTTGTGCCGGAAAGCTGGTTCTGACAAAATAAAGAAAGGAGAATATGTTACCTTCACCGGAAATAAGAGAATTAGACGTTAAAGATTACCTGAATATTTTTAAAAATAATATTTGGCTGATTATTCTGATTGTAGTTGTTTCAGTATCTGTTGCTGCCTACAGGAGCTTTTCTTCTCCTGAAATTTATCAGGTGGCTACCACTATGCTTGTTGAAAAAAGGATTCCGGAGATAACCGGAAAAGAGCAAATTATGCGCGAAAGAGGCCTTTATGACCGGGAAGACCAAATTGCTATGTTAAACTCCCGGGCTTTAGCTCAAGCCGTTTCTCAAAAACTCGATTTAAAGTCCGAAGAAAATTTCTCCGGGATTAAGGATATACCTTCTAAACTAAGGAAGATGGTTAAGGTAAAAGACAGCCCGGGCTGGCACGATAATAAAGTTAATATTGTGGTAACCGGGAAAAATCCTTTTTTGATAACTAAAATTGCTAATGCCTGGACAGAAGAGTTTATCAAGCTAGACCTTAAAAAGAAAAGTAAAGTTGTGAATCAGGGTATAGAGTGGCTTGAGAAAAAATTAAAAGAATCCCTGGCCAGCCTAAAGGCAGCCGAAACTAAATTAACCGAATTTATGCGGGAAAATAAATTAGGGGGAGTTCCTGAAATTACCGAAAAAGGAGAGTTCCCGCTAGATGAAACTAAAGAGAAAATTAATGAGGTAGAAAGGGAAATAATTGAAGCTTCTAAAATTTACGGCCCAAAGCATCCGGAGATGGTGTTTTTAAAGGAAAAATTAGCTAAATTAAAAAAGCTTCTTGAGCAAGAAAGAGAAAAACTTTTCGAAAGCCAAGAGAAGGCGCTTGAATACAGGAATTTAAAAAGGGAAATAGAAATAGCCAGAGAATCCTATGACGATTACCTAGAGAGGATAAAGGAATTCAGGTCCATAAAAGAGATGGTGGTCTCAAATGCAACTGTTTTAACCGAAGCCCACCTGCCGGATAAACCTATAAAACCTACGCCGGCAAGGGATATTATTTATGTTTTAATCGGAAGCCTTGCTGCCGGTGCGGCTGTAAGTTATGTTATCGAATTTCTAGATTCTACCTTGTCTTCTTCAGAGGACATAGAGCTTTATTTAAATATGCCTTTTTTAGGCTATATTCCTTATGAAGAAAGAAGAGAAAAACAGAAAAATATTTTCCGTATCCGGGAGAAAAACCAGGTTTTAAAAGATGCTTTTGCCAAATTTAAAGTGGCTTTAACTTTTTCTTTTCCCGAAGACAAGCCCCTTAAGATGCTGGGAATTACCAGTTCACTTCCGAAAGAAGGAAAGAGTTTTTGTGCAGCCAATTTAGCTATTTCCTTTGCAGAAGCGAAAGATGAAACTTTGCTTATCGACGCAGACCTGCGCAGAGGCAGTTTATCTTCTATGTT
Source organism: uncultured Planctomycetia bacterium (assembly GCA_964605645.1). Lineage (GTDB taxonomy): Bacteria > Omnitrophota > Gorgyraeia > Duberdicusellales > 4484-171 > PXAH01. Next base: position 21,406 of record CAZSDJ010000006.1, on the reverse strand, counting down.
GGGCATCAAAGCTCAAAAGGGCTTAAGCAATATATTAACCGGCGGCTGTTCTTTTGAGGAAGCTGTAGTTTCTGCCCAAATCCCCCATCTTTCATTTATCTGCCGCGGGCCGGCCTCGCCTAATCCTCAGGAGCTTTTGCACTCAAAAAAAGTTGATGATTTACTTGAGGCAGCTAAAGGTAAATTTAAGCGGATAATAATTGACTCCCCCCCTGTCTTAGCTACCGCGGATGCTTCTTTAATCGGAAACAAATGCGATGGAGTTTGTTTGGTAGTTTTAGCCAAAAAAACTCAGCTTAATTTAATTGTAGAAACAAAAAAAGTATTAACCAAAAATACAAAAATTATCGGCGCGGTTTTAAACAAAAGCAGCCTTCCTAAAAACAAATATTATTATTACTACTCCTCCTATGGAAAGGATTCAAATCTCTAGGAAAGCAGTTTTTTCTCTCGCATTTGAAATTATTTTAATTTGTTTTATTATTTTGCTTCCTTTTTTTTACGGGGCCTTTATTACTTCCTATTTTATTAGTTTAAAATTAGCCTGCCTTTTTCTTTTTCTTTTATTTTTTGCCGAAGTTAATTTTAACAAGAAAGATATTATTCTGCCCCGGTATTGGAAATACTTGATTTTTTTTT
>CAZSDJ010000006.1:0-20757 GCA_964605645.1 uncultured Planctomycetia bacterium | reverse complement strand
TATCATTTTTCAGCTTTTTCCTTTAGGCGGCTCCCTTTTAAAAATATTATCCCCGCATACTTTAGAATTATATAAAAACTACCTTCCTGAATTTAACCGGCAGCCCTTCTTTTCCCTGAGCATCTACCCTTTTTTTACTAAAAAAGTATTTATAGATTTTATTTGCTTTTTTGCTCTATTTTTAGCTGTCTTGAATATGTTAAAAAAGAGGCTTCAGTTTGAGCGCCTGTTTGCGGTTTTAATAATTTGGGCAGGCATAATCTGCCTGGTTGAAATAATTTGGAAAAGCGCGGTTTTTGGCGGAGTTTTCGGCTCTGCCGCAAGTATTTTTGGGCAGAAAAACCACTTTGCTTCTTTTATGGGTATGGTTGCCCCTTTGGCCTTCGGTTATTCTTTTGCCGCCAAAGATTTTTTCAAAAAAACTTTTTTTATGCTGGCCGGTTTGTTTATAGCAGTAAGCATTATTCTTTCTTTTTCCAAAGGGGGGATTATCAGTTTAGTTTTTTCTTTATCTTTACTCGGCTCATTTTTGGTAAAAGAAAGGAAGAAATCTAATTTTTACTTATTTATTTTTATAATTTTATTAATTGTGCTAATCTCTCTTTCTACAGCCGGCGCCGCATTATTTTTAAATAAATTCTCATCATTGCGGGTTTCTTTGCTGGGCAGGCTCAGGGTGCTTAAAGACTCCGTAAAAGTGATAAAAGATTTTCCCTTGTTTGGTGTGGGGCTTGGAAACTTCAAAGATATTTTTTCTTCTTACAGGCAGTTTAGCCACGGCAGTTTTTTTAACTATTTGCATAATGAGCTTATTCAATTTATTATAGAAGTTGGCTTTATAGCCTTTACATTTTATTTTCTTTTTTTCTTTTTTTCTTTTAAAAGAATACTTTTTTTATTGGCTAAGAAAAAGGACCCCTTTATAAAGTATACCGCCGCCGGTATTTTATCCGGGTTTGCGGGTGTTTTTATCCACAGTTTAGTTGATTTTAATTTTCATATACCGGCGGTTGCTTTTCTTTTTTGGATTCTTTTTGCGGTTGTATATAAACTGGTACATGTAAAATTTTATAACGATGGAAAAGTTAAAATTAAAACCGGCAGCAAAATTAGCAGTTAATCTCTGCACCATTCTGGCAGTAGGCTTGGTTGCTTTTTTTTTGATATTACGCCTTCAGGCATATTTTCTTGAAAAAAAAGTATTTTCATCCCGTAAGCCCCGGACAAAGCAGGGCCGGCTTATCTATTACAGAAAGGCTTTAGAACGGTTGTCGGCGGCAATCGAAAAGAGAAAAGGCATAGCCCGCCTTTGGCGGCACAAAGCAGATTATATGCATAATGCTTATAAAGATAACTTAAGCCAAAAGCTGGAAATAAATAAAAACGATATAGAAAAACTTTACCTTAAAGCTGTATCATTAAATCCAGCTAATTATAATTACCATATAATCTTAGGCAATTTTTATAGAATTTTTGGCATAAATAAAGCTGAAAAAGAGCTGGTTGTGGCAAAGAAGCTTAATCCTGCCGGAGTAGATCCTTATTTTCATTTAACCAGGTTCTACTTAAAAAACAACCAGCCTAAACAAGCTTTTTTCTCCCTGCTTGAGTTTTTTTACTACGAGAAAGCTCAAGGTTATTGGCGCAGTGTGCTTAAGGGCCTCCAAAAGGAGCTAGCCAGCCGGCCTTCTCTACTATTTCAGACAAGAAGATGGTCTTTAGGCTATTCGGCAGCCGGCCAAGGTTATGAGTATGATTTAGGAAAGAACGGTTTCCCCCATATTAAACTTCCTATTACAATCCGGGTTTATCTGGAGAATGGCCGCAGCCAGCTCTTTTTATACAGAAATTTTTCCCGCTATGCTGCTTTTGAAAAAGTAAAAAAGGATAAGCACTTCTCTGTTTTTGAATATAAAATAACTTCTTATTCTAAAAATACTTATTTAGATGATTTTTCCCTAAAGACAGGAGACTTTTCACCTATTAAGAAGATAGAGTTTATCAAATACTTCTAATCAACCCGTTCAACTCCCGCAGTTGAACGAAATTCCTTTTGATTTTTCAACAAGATGGTATAATTTAGAAATATCATTAGCTATTAGCTAACTAATTTGGCGGCGTAGCTCAGTCTGGCAGAGCAAACGGCTCATACCCGTTATGTCAACAGTTCAAATCTGTTCGCCGCCATATATTCTTACCGAACGGAAAAGGGGACAGCGACCTTTTATTTGGACAACCAGCCGCCTCGCAAAAAGAGGCGGCTCTCTTTATCCACCCCACCATGCAACAGTTTACCGAACGAGGGGACGTTTTTCTCTGTTATAAGCCTTTGGGGGCCAAGGGGTTATAAAGTGGTGATTTCCAGATAGTTGGTTTACCGGAAAACACCTGTTTGTAACTTATTGATAATGAGTGTGTTACAAACGAGGGAAACGTCCCCTTTGACACTCTTATGCAACAAAACTGTTTGAACCTGTTTTGTTGCATAGTGAAAAAAGACTTATGACCTATGACTTATGACCTATGACTTATGACTTAGTATTGAGGACTAAACCCATTGACAAACCATTATTTATATATTAAAATTTTTTTATAATGGCGAAAAAAAGTTTTACTTTAGTTGAGTTGTTGGTTGCTGTAGGAATTTTGATGATTCTGCTTCTTTTGGTTATACCTAACGTTTGGAGAGCCAGAATTAACTCCAACGAATCTGTTGCAGTTTCTAGCCTGAAATCTTTAAACAGCGGTTTGCAGATGTACTATATCAACAACGATGAATTTTCCGACAGCCTTTCAGAGCTTATCATCCTTGCCTCTAATCCCGGCTATGTTGGCCAGGAATTAACCGATGGTTCCGAAGCCGGCTATAATCTAGATTATTCTTATGAAGATGAGGATGCCTTTCATATAAACGCTGATCCGCGGCGCGAAGGAAGAACGGGGAACCGCCATTTCTATCTTGATGAAACCGGCCAAGTGCATTACAGCTATGATAGTCAGGCTGGCCCTTCAGACCCTGTCCTTAAGTAAAAAACAGAAGGTTTTCGCATATGCCTGAAAAAAAAGCAATTATTATTGGTGCAGGCCCGGCTGGCTTAACCGCTGCTTACCAGCTTCTCTGCCATACAGACATTAAGCCTGTTATTTTCGAAGCATCTAATAAGATAGGCGGCATTTCGCGCACTGTTAATTATAAAGGAAATAGAATAGATTTAGGCGGGCACCGTTTTTTCTCTAAGTCGAAGAAAGTACTTAATTGGTGGCTTAATATATTTCCTTTGGAAGGCGAAAAAGGAGTTTTTCCTGGAAACAAAGACCAGCTGATGCTCAAACGAAAAAGAATTTCCCGGATATTTTATAACCGGAAGTTTTTTAACTATCCGCTGCAGTTTGATACCTCATCACTTTCGAATTTGGGAATAAGAAAGATAATTAAGATTGCAGCCGATTATACAAAAGTAAAAGTCCGGCCTTTTAAAAAAGAGAATTCTCTCGAAGATTTTTTTATTAACCGGTTTGGGGAAGAATTATACAATACTTTTTTTAAAAGCTATACTGGAAAAGTATGGGGCATCTCTCCGGCGGAAATAGGCCCTCAATGGGGCATCCAGCGGATAAAAGGAATGTCGGTAAGCAAGGCAATTCTTCATGCAACAAAAAGGCTGTTTACAAAAAATAATTCTATATACCAGCATGATACAGAAACCAGTTTAATTGAACGGTTTATGTATCCAAAATACGGGCCTGGCCAGTTTTGGGAGAAAGTAGCTGAGGTTATTCAGTCAAAAGGGGCCCTGGTATACAAAAATAAAAAAATAGTCGGTATATCAAGTAGCGGCAATAAAGTAGACAGCGTAGATGTACTGGACTGTGCCCTAGAAGAAAGCAGGCCGGTAAAAGGTGATTATTTTTTTTCCACGATGCCGGTTAGGGATTTAATAAAATCATGGAGAAGTGGGGTGCCCCAAGAAGTAAAAGAAGTTGCCGGCCAGCTATTATACCGGGATTTTTTAACCGTCGGTATTTTAGTCAAGAAACTTAAAGTAGGCGGCTATAGCCGCATGGGAAAAAGTTCTGGCATTATACCTGATAATTGGGTTTATATTCAGGAAAAAGACGTCCGGCTCGGCAGGGTTCAAGTTTTCAATAATTGGAGCCCTTATATGGTTAAAGACAGCAAAAACACTGTATGGTTGGGGCTGGAATATTTCTGCAATGAAGGTGATTGCTTGTGGTCCAGGCCAAACCAGGAAATTATTGATTTTGCTAAAGAAGAGCTCATCAGGATAGGTTTTGTAAATAAAGACGATATTCTTGATGCGATGGTCGTTAGAAACCTTAAAGCATACCCTGTTTATTCCGGGCAATATTGTAATTTTTATAAGATTAGAAAATTTATTGACCAATTTAGCAACTTATTTCTTATAGGAAGAAACGGTATGCACAGATATAATAATACAGACCATTCTATGCTGACTGCGATGGAAGCGGTTGAGAATATCGTAAATGAGGCCACTGGTAAAGAAAATATCTGGAATGTAAATGCCTAAACTAAGAAAAGGTGAAAGTGGGAGCGTCCAGTTAACTGTTGCTGAATTTAACGTAACTCCTTATAATATAGGCAATTGTAAGAAATAACAAAGACAGCCTAGCTTAAGGGGGTTACGGAGATGATAAAAAAACGAAGAACAAAGTGTATTTATTGCGGGAGTTTAGACACTAAAAAACACACAAAATATAAACGAACAGAATTTTTTTTAAATCAACCAGGTTAAAAACAACCCAAAGGTTTTACTGTAAAACATGTAAAAAAACTTTTAATCTTAGAAGACGGCCGCGTTGCAAATATTCTGAAGATATCTATGTAGAAATAATAAAGCGCCACACTGAAGACAGAAGCGGATACAGGATAATAGATAAGTGCCTAAGAGAGACTACAAAAACATTCATCAGCAAGTCAAACATACATAACTACCTAAAGAAAGCATTTTTGGAAAGCCGTTCTTTGACAAATATAATTAAAGAATTAAATCCTAAGCTAACCGGCTTTTTGCATCTAGACGGCAAAGGTATCAAAATAAAAGGTAAGCGCAAGGGCAAAACAACTCTTTTTATCACTCAGGATTCAATTGGCCCGCCAATACATCAGAATTTAATGGAAGGAGAAAACAAACAAGCGATTATGGATTTTATAGATGTTTTAAAAAAAGATTTCAATTATTCTTTTAAAGGAATAATCTCTGATATGCGAGAAGACATAATAAAGGCAGCAACAGAAAAAATGCCGAAATTCCTCATCAATTCTGCCTTACTCACATTTTAAGATCTATTTTTATCTATCCTTACCTAAACAAAAAAGAAAGGATTATAAACGAGCATAATTATCTAAAGCAGAAGGTAAGAGCTTTGAAAGCAAAATATAAACTACAATTGCTGGCACGGAGGTATCTAAGAATTTATATACTAAGCAATACAATTCAAAAAGTAGAACAAAGATTAAAAAGAATAAAAAAATTAAAGGTTAAATTCAGACGGCAAAGAAAAATACTTAATCATATAAATTTATTAATCAAATACAAAGACAATATATTTTGCTACCTAAACTATAACTATATGCCTTATACAAACAATACCTTAATTTAATGGCCATAAGTTATTGCTTTAAGGCTTATACTGATTGCAGGAAAAACAATAAACATAAGAACGGAAAATCACCCTTAGAAGTTGCCGGTGTTTCGACAAAAAGCTTAATTGGGTTAGATATTCTCTTAAAAGTAGCAACAGTTAACTGGACGCTTCAACTGGACGCTTCAACTTAATTTTGCTTGACGTCTTTCTATAATATAATAAGATAAAATATAGAGAATATTAATATAAGAGGTGGATGAATTGTGAGAAAAAAATTAAGTAAATTAGTTTTATCTACGGGGATTGGCATTTTTATGTTAGGAATTATTTTTCCTGTATATTGTGAGCAAATTCAGCTTAAGAATGGTAAGGTAGTTGAAGGAGAAATTACTGAATTTCAAAGAATAAAAAATAAACTGGCTGAAAAAGAAAAAGAATTTCAACAAGTAAAAGATGATTATATCCAGGCAAAAAAAGAGTTTAAAAAAGCTGCCGGTAAAGGGTTTTTGGGCTTTGGCAGAACTAAAGAAGAAGTGGAAAAAATCAAAAAAACAAAAAAGAAAGTAATAAAAATTAAGAAAGAATATGCAAAGGTTAAAAAAGAATTGGCTCTTCTCCGGCATAAGTTTAAGAGAGCAAGGAAAAAAAATGCCAGAGAAGAAAAGTTAAAACTTAAAAAAATAGAAGAAGACAAAGAAAATCAAAAAACGGAACAAGAAGAAGGCAATTTAACCAAAGCTCTTAAATATATGGATATTGCCTCAACCCACAGCTCTTTGGGAGAAGCTAAAGAGGCGGAAAAATACCATGAAAAAGCTTTAGAAGCAAATCCCAATTTAGGGAGTTATCTTTTTGATAAAGGCGTAAACCAATACGAACGGGGGAGAAACTTTGAGGCTAGGCAGAACTTCAGGAAAGCCATCAGCCTGTTTGAAGCCGCCGGTGATTTTCAAATGCAAATTATGGCAGAGGAGTATATAGATAAAACCCTTGAACGTTAGCCGTACTGCTTAAAATTTTTCGGCTAAGAAATATTTGTTGCCAAGATTTCCTTTTTTTTATAATAATAAAATCATGAATAATTTTTGGAGTCAGGTTTTTGCGAATAAAGTTCTCTGGCTGACTCTACTCAGTTGGGCGATAGCTCAAGGCATAAAAATTACAACCGGCTTGATTCAGGGCAAAAAATTTAATTTTTATTGGATTTTGCGTACCGGCGGTATGCCTTCGGCCCACAGTGCGGCCGTGGCAGCTTTGGCGGTTGGGATTGGCCAAGAACTAGGTTACTACTCGCCTTTTTTTGCCCTTGCGGCGATAGTTGCCTTAATCGCGATGTTTGATGCCCAAACTTGGCGCCGTTCTATTGGAGTTCAAGCCAGAATATTAAATAAAATAATCGATGATTTTCATGAAGGCAAAAAAATTGAAGAAGAAAAAATGAAAGAATTGGTAGGCCACACCCCTACTGAAGTTTTTGCGGGAGCATTTATCGGGATTGTTACTGTAATTGTGTTTTATCTGTAAGGAGTAAAGGTGAATAAAAAAATTATTTTTATTGGAGTAGGTTTAATAATCTTACTCATTATTTTAGGAATTAGTTTAAAACCAAAAAAAACTAAAAAAACTATTGAGAAAACAGAAGTAAAAACAATATCTTTCCAGGCAGTTGATAAATTGATCAAAGAGGGTAAATACTTAGAAGCAAAAGAAACATTACAAGCAGAAAAAAATAGAGCAGCGAATCCTGTTGCTATCAAAAAAGCGCAAAATAGATTAGAAGATATTAATATGCAGTTATTATTTTCACCTCGCAAAGATGATTGCAGTGAAATTTATAAAGTAAAACGGGGCGACAGCTTATCTAAAATCGCTAAAAAATTTAATACAACTGTTGAACTAATTAAAAAAGCTAATGGATTAGCATCAGACAAGATCATTCCCAATCAAGAACTGAAAGTAAATACTTGTAAATTTTCTCTGGTAGTTGATAAGTCACAAAATATTATTTTTTTAAAAAGAGATGGAGATATAATCAAAACTTATGTAGTTGCAACAGGCAAACAAGGCAGGACCCCCGAAGGGACATTTACAATTGTAAATAAATTAGTTGAACCTACTTGGTATAAGGCAGGAGCGGTGGTTTTACCCGATAATCCGGAAAATATTCTTGGTTCACGCTGGCTGGGCTTTGATAAGGCCGGTTACGGCATTCATGGCACTACCGAGCCGGAGAGTTTAGGGACTCAGGCTACTTTAGGCTGCATTAGAATGAAAAACGAAGAAGTAGAAGAACTGTATTCCATTATCCCGGTAGGCACTGAGGTGGTTATCGTAGAGTAAACTCGAAGTTCGAATGTCGAAATCCGAAACAAATTCGAAATTATAATGTTTAAATTTTTAAAATATTTTTGATTTTTTTCATTTGAATTTTGATAATTTTAAAATTGTTTCAGACATTCGGATTTCAAATTTCGAATTTCAGAAAGAATTTTGGAGGATAAAAAATGCAGGGTTGGGATTTCGAAAAACCAATAATTGAACTTGAACAAAAGATAAAAGAGCTAAGGAGCTTTTCTACAGATGAAAAAGTAGAAATGTCTTCTGAGATTAATAATTTAGCAAAAAAACTAAAAAGCCTGAAAAAAGAAATTTATTCACAACTTACTCCCTGGCAAAAGGTGCAGATTTCCCGGCACCCCCGGCGGCCCACTACCTTAGATTACCTTAAATTTATAGCCGATGATTATCTGCTTTTGTCCGGAGACCGGAATTTTGGCGAAGACCAGGCTCTAATTTCCGGGCTTGCCACTATCGGCGGCCAAAAAATTGCCTTTGCCGGCCATCAAAAAGGTAAAGATACTCAGGAAAACATAAAAAGAAATTTTGGTTGTGCTCATCCGGAAGGCTATCGCAAAGCGATGCGGATTATGAAGTTGGCGGAACGGTTTAATCTACCAATTGTTTGTTTTGTGGATACCCCCGGTGCTTATCCCGGGATTGGCGCCGAAGAACGCGGCCAAGCTCAAGCTATCGCCGAAAATATTAGAGATATGTTTGGCTTGAAGGTGCCGATTCTTGTCATAATTATTGGTGAAGGTGGCAGCGGCGGGGCATTGGGGATTGGTGTTGGTGATAAAGTGTTAATCACTGAATACGGTTATTATTCTGTAATATCACCTGAAGGCTGTGCCGCTATCCTCTGGAAAGACGCTGCAAAACGGGAAGAAGCAGCCAGGGTTTTAAAATTAACCGCACCGGAACTTCTTGATTTAGGGATCGTAGATGAAATTATCCCCGAAGCAGAAGGCGGGGCTCATTGGGATCCCGAGAAATCTTCACTTAATCTCAAAAATTTCTTATTGAATAACCTTTCCCAGATAAAAAATCTTGATTTAAATCAATTGATTGAAGAAAGATACCAGCGTTACCGCAATATCGGCGAATTTATCGAATAAATTATCAGCCAGATGCAAATACAAAAAATAATAATTTTAGGGTTGCTGAAAAAATCTCCTTGCCACGGTTATGAAATTAAGAAAAAAGCAAAAGATGAATTAGGTTTATTCAGTTCCTTAGAGAATAAATCATTTTATTATCCTTTGAGCCAAATGGAGAAAAAAGGTTTTATAACCAAAAAAAAGGAGAGTGGCAAAGACGGCCCGGCTCGTTATATTTATTCTATTACTGAAAAAGGAAAAAAAGAGTTTTCAAAATTAGCTTTAAATACTCTCGTATCCCAACGCCGCCCCTTTATTGATATTGATATCCCTTTATATTTTTTACCTTTTCTTGAAAAGAAAGAAGTCCTGGCTCGCTTGCGGCTGCGAAAAAGGTTTTTAGAAAAAGTAAAAGGCTGGCTTGCCGATAATTTAGAACTGCCCAAAAAATATCCAGTTCACCAAAGGATACTCCTCAAACACCACCTCAACCTTCTTAATGCCGAAGAAGGTTTTGTTGCAGAAATAATCGAAACAATAAAAACCTCCTAACCCCTCCACCATGCAACAAAAGCCACTAACCTTCTGATTGCAACTTGTCTTTGAAAGTGGTATATTTTAATTGAGGGGGAATAAGAAGCCATAAATTAATTATGAGCAAAAAATCTTTTACATTATCGGAGTTACTTTTATCCGTTGCAATTTTAGGTTTAGTTTTTTCATCAATTTTACTTGTTTTTGTAAGTTCTTTGATTTTAAATGAATCCAGCCGCAATCTTACGGTGGCTTTGACTCATGCAAAATATGTGATGGAGGATATAAAAAATACCAACTTTAATGAGATAAGTTCTTTTTCTTGGAATAGTACTGAAATAGTAAATGAAGGCCTGACTTCTTTGAGCAATGAAACTATCGTTGGCACAGTAACGTCTCTTACCGACTATAAAGATGTAGATGTCACTGTTGAATGGGATGGATATTATCAAACTAGAAATATAACCCTGGAAACTTTAATTACAGAACCATGAAAGCTTTTACTTTAATTGAAGTTTTAGTTGCGATGGTCATATTTATATTGCTTATAACTGCTGTTTTTGCGCTTCTTTTGGTAGGAGAACAAAGCTGGCATACCGGCAGCGGGTTGCTTGATTTACAGCAGCAAGCTAGATTGGCTCTTGACGGGATGGCGAGGGAAATGCGTCAGGCAGAGCCAGCAACAGTAAATATAGATGATGGATTAACTATTGAATTTAAGATTAAAGGTGCGAATAGCCTCATAAAGTATTCTCGAGACAACCAAAATCGAATTATTCGCAAGCACGACGACAAAGAAAAAATATTAGCACAATATATTGAATATTTGGAATTTGAACAGAATGAAAGTGGCAGCAGCCCGGAGGAGCTTACAGTGAAACTGCGAGCTTATAAAATAGAGCGGAATAGAGAGTTGCGGTTTCCCCTTCAAGGGGAATATTTAATAGAAAAAGTGAGGTTAAGAAATGAATAAAAAGGCAATTGCTTTGGCGGTAACTCTAGTGATAATGGCGGTGCTTTTAACTTTAGGGGCGGTAATATTTTCCCGCAGCATTAACGAAAAAAATCTTGCCCGCCGCTCTCTTTTAAGTACCCAAGCTTTTTGGCTGGCAGAGGCAGGCCTAAACCGGGCTTTGGCAGAATTGAGAAATGATTTTAATCTTAGTGATGGAAACGATAAATGGTCCGATACTCTTGACAATGGAGACTATTCTGTTGACCTAGAAGAAATAGATTCTGATACAAAACGGGTTAAAGCTTATGGATATGTTCCATCAAAGAATAATTCGGAAGCGTTTTATGAAATTGAGGCTATTATCGGAAAGGTCGTTCCTTCCGGTTTTTACGACAATGCGATTTTGACGGCCGGAGATCTTGATGTAAACGGCACTTCTTATTCAATTGATGGGAATGTTGTATATGCTGATAATTTTGAAGGTGACGATGTAAATATAGAAGGCACTCTCAGCCAGGACTCTTCAATTTCACCTCTGCCTTACTTTAATTTTGAAACTCTTCTTGCAATGAGTGAAAGCCAAACCGATACTTATGACTCTGGCAATGTTTACGAAGTCGATGAGAATAACGACAAATTAATTGATCCAGATACAGGCAGTGAAAAGGATTTGCCTAATGAATTTTGGTATGATGATGCAGAAACTACCCCCAACATCGTTTATATCAAAGGGGATCTTGTTCTCAACGGTAATATTGAAGCTGGAGGGTTTTTTGTAGTAGCTGGTGATGTTATAACGGATCCCGATGATACCCAAGATGCTACCTTAAATGGGAGCGGCACTATAGACGGTGTAATTTATACTCGGGGTGATTTTATAATCAATGGAGGGGGGGTAGACGGGTTGAATATTGATGGAGGGATTTGGTCAGGAGAAGAAACAAGGTTAAACGGCAGTGCTAATGTTGCTTGGAACGAATATTATATGGATGCCATTGATGCTTTAAATATTGAACCTCTTGCTCAAATAATTTATTGGGAGGATTTAAAGAGCCCTTATCCGATCCAGTAAAGTCAAGATTATTAGTATATTTTATTTACTTTTTAATACTTACAACTTATGACCTAGGACTTAGGACATAGGACTTCGGACTTAAATAATTGACACACCTTCTAAATGGTGGTAATCTTATAAATAATGAGAATTGATTTTTTTGCAACCCATCTTAGTTTGCGCCGGAGAATTTGGATCGCTATAGCTCTGGTATCCCTTATTCCTGCCGCTGTAATCCTTAATTATTTTTTTGGTTATCAGGTATCTACAGTTGCTATTGCAATTTTAATTTTTCTGATTATATTAGGTTGGGGGATTATTATTGAAATATCAAATTCTATTTATAAAATTCATAATCGCTCCCGCAAAACTTTAGAGACTATTGGTGAAGCTGCGCCGACAATCCCGGATGAGGTTCAGAGTTTAGAGCAGATTATTAATCTTTTATCAAGCAAGGTAAAGACCGGTTTTGAAGAACTGCGAGAATTTGGCCACAAAACAGAACAATTAAACCGGGAAGTTTCCAAAAAAGTTCTTATTCTTTCTACTATTTTACAAGCAAATGATCTTTATTCCAAAGATACTCCCGCCGAGGAGGTTGTACAATTTCTTGCCTATCATCTTAAGAATTTATTGACGATGAAGATTGCCTTTTGCCTGCTCCAATCTCATTATTCTGATGATTTAAGAGTAGTATCAGCATTAGGGATAGAATCTGAAAAAATTGGGCAAATCATAAATAGCAAAAAAAATAATATTCCTCACATCAAAAGAATGATAGTTGTAGATAGTCAAAACAGAGCACCCGTTCACCTGCAGTGGTCAGAAAGCGTAGATATTAAAAATTTGATGCTTTTCCCCGTTATTTCCAAAGGGATAACTATTGGTTTAGTAGGAGTTGGCACTAATCGTCCGGATTTTACTTTTCAAAAAGATGATATAGACGTCTTAAATCTTTTTTCTCAAAATGTTACCTTAATCTGGGAATACGAAAGAGTTTCTTCGAAAGTAGAAGAATTGGAGATGTTTGATGATTTAACCGGCCTTTACAATCTTAAGATGGTCAAAAAAAGATTAAATGAAGAGATTAGAAGAGGGGTAGTCTATCAACGGCCTTGTGGATTTGTAACAATTAAATTTAAAAATTATTCTGATTTTCAAAAAGAAGTTGGCGCGATTGAAGCTGAAAAGGTAATTAAAAAAATTGCAAAAAACATCAAGGCAAATATCAGGCCTATTGATGTCGGGGGTAGGATTTCCTCTGATACTTTAGCAGCCATTTTAATTGAAAGAAATAAAAGGCAATCACAGGAAGTTTCTAAAAATCTTAAGAGCAGTTTAGAAAAAGCTTGTAATGATAAGGTGAAATTAGATTTTTGTGTTGCTGAGAGCCCCATAAATGGGGTGACTGCTGAAGAAATCCTATCATTTGTCCAATCTAAATTAATATAAATCAATGGAACCGAAAAGAAAAAATGAAAAGCCTTTAGGGCAAATTTTAGTTGAAAGAGGGGTAATTACCAATTCTCAACTTCAAAAATCCCTTACAATTCAACAACAGCAAGGCGGCTTAATTGGGGAAATAATTGTTGAGCTCGGCTTTGCTAAAGAAGAAGACATTGCTCATTGTCTTTCCCTTCAATTTGGTTATCCCTACCTGCCTTTGGAAAATTATGAAGTTTCCGGTGATGTGTCGCAATTAATTTCGAAAAATGTATGTAATCATTATTGTTTAATCCCTATTGATAAGGTAGAAAATTCGCTAACGGTGGCAATGGCCAACCCTTTAAATACACAAGCTATAGAAGACTTAGAAGATGCAACCGGTTGCGATATCCAAGTATTTGTATCCACTCCTTCTGACATTAGAGCCGGCATTGAAAAACTTCCTGATAAGTGATTTCTGTAAAGCTATGGCAAAAGTAAAACTTACAGATTATTTGGTAAAAAATGGCTATTTGACGAAAAAAGATCTGGATAAACTCTTAATATTAAGAGAAAAAAAAGAAACATCATTGGCCGAGTTAATTATAAAATTAGGCTACATTAAAGAACAAAAATTAGTTGATATTTTTTCCAATTATTTATCCCTTCCTCCTGTTCGAGTAAAGAATCTTAAAATCCCCAAACAAATTTTAGATGTTGTTCCCAAAGAAGTAGCTCGTCATCACAATCTTATTCCGATCAGCAAAATTGGCAATGTTATAACTTTGGCCATGGCTGATCCCCTAGATTTATTAGCTGTAGATGATATTAAAAAAATCACTAATTGTCAAATTAATCGGGTAGTTGCTCCTTTTTCGGAGATAAAAGAAATTGTCTCTCAATATTATTCACCGGAGGCCGGTGAATCGTTGGATACAATTATCAAAGATCAAAAAGTGGATAATCTTGAAATAATCCGCACTAAAAAAAAAGAAGTTTCCGAAAAAGAAGTAACCAGAACAATAAAAGAAGCTCCGGTAATTAAATTTACAAATTCTGTTTTAACTAAAGCCGTGCTTAATAAGGCTTCTGATGCACTAATTGAGCCGCTGGAAGAGAAGAGTAGAATTAGGCTGAGAATTGACGGGGTTTTACAGGAGGCGGAAAGTTTTCCCAAAAAAATGCATCCTTTCGTGATCTCTCGGATAAAAGTTATGTGTAACCTCAACATCGCCGAACACCGCCTGCCGCAAGAAGGCAGGTTTCGCCGTAAAATCTCAGGCTGCGAGGTAGATTTTCGCATATCCATTTTACCTTCTAGCTCCGGTGAAAAATGTGCAATTAGAATTTTAGATAAAAGCACCGCCCTCCTCAATTTAGATCTCCTGGGCATGGAAAAAGATGTTTTAAAAGGGATAAAAGAAGACAGTTTAAAGCCGCACGGTTTAGTTTTAGCTTGCGGCCCCACCGGTGCCGGCAAAACCACAACCCTTTATTCAATTATTAATCATATCTATACCCCGGAGAAAAATATTGTAACAGTTGAGGACCCGGTAGAATATCAGTTGGAAGGTATCAATCAAGTCAGTATTAATCCTGCCATTGGCCTTACCTTTGCAAGGTGTTTGCGGTCAATTTTACGGCAGGATCCGGATGTAATTATGATTGGCGAAATTAGAGATTCAGAAACTGCGGATATGGCGATTAAATCAGCCTTAACCGGCCATTTGGTTTTATCTACATTGCACACGACAACCAGTGCCGGTTCCGTAACTCGTCTGATCAATATGGGAGTTGAACCATTCTTGATCTCATCTACTTTGATTGGAGTTATGTCGCAACGGTTGGTTCGCAAGCTTTGTCCTAAATGTAAAAAAGAAATGCATTTATCAAAAGAAGTTATTGAAAAATATGGCATAGAGCCGAATGCAAAGTTGTACCGGCCGCAAGGGTGCCGTCATTGCCAAAATACCGGTTATCAAGGCCGGCTTTCTTTGACCGAGTACCTTCAAGCCAGTCGTTCGATTCGCGAACTTATCGATAAATCAGCTTCGGAAGCTAAAATAAAAAAAGAGTCACGCTCAGAAGGGATGAACACCTTGCGGGAAGATGGGATAATTAAAGTAAAAAACGGAATTACTTCCTTAGAAGAGGTAATTAAAGCAACAAGTGCAGATCAGCTGCAAGCAAAAAAACTCGAAAAATAATCATGACTATCAAAGAAAAAATCATTAATTATATCAGTGATAAAAAGAAAAAAGATAAGCCGAAAGTAGCAGCAATCTGCAAAGAAGCCAATGATTATAATGGCCTTAAAAGAGAAATCATAAGCAATAAACTATTAACTGAAGAAGAATTCTTACTTTTTTTATCAAAAGAGTTAGGCCTGCCCTTTATTGATTTAGAGCGATATAAATTAAATTCTGATAATAAAAAATTAATACCGCAGGAGTTTGCTTCCAAATATCAGGTTATCCCTTTATGCAAAATAGGAGCAGCTTTAACCCTAGCTTCCTCAAATTTGTTAGATTTGATAGCTCAAGATGATTTAAAAATTGTGGCAAATGTTAAAAGTGTAGATATTGTTTTGTGCCGGCAGCAAGACATAGCAAAAGCTTTGACTACTTTTTATAAAAATACCAAAGAAATTACAGAAACTTTAGAGGAAGAAGATAAGGTCGAAGATGATCAAGAAAAAACAGAGAAGGTAGACTTAGAGAGCTTAGTTACAGAGAGTAATCGCCCGCCGATTGTGCGCGCAATTGATTTAATAGTATATAGAGCTTTACAAAAGCGAGCTTCTGATATCCACATTGAACCCCATCAAAATAAATTGCTGGTTAAATACCGGATAGATGGTATTTTGCATGATGAATTTAATTTTCCCAAAAAAAATCAAGATGCGGTAATCGCCCGCCTTAAAATTCTTTCTTCCTTAAATATTACTGAGTCTCGCATCCCCCAAGACGGCCGTTTTAAAGTAAAATTTCAAGATCGCGAAATTGATTTTCGTGTATCCAGCCTGCCTTCTCATTTTGGCGAAAAATTTGTGTTAAGGGCCTTAGATAAAGGAAATCTTTCTGCCGGCCTCGATAAATTAGGTTTTTCTCCTGCGCCTCTTCAGCTTTTCAAAAAATCAGTTAGTGCGCCTTTTGGGATTATCTTGGTTACCGGCCCTACCGGTTCCGGTAAATCTACTACTCTTTATTCGGTAATCAATCAATTAAATCAACCGGATAAAAATATTGTAACCATTGAAGACCCGGTTGAATATCAACTCGAAGGCATTACCCAAATTCAAGCTAATCCCGATATTGGCTTAACTTTTTCCGCCGGTCTGCGTTCGGTATTGCGTCAGTCACCGGATGTAATAATGGTTGGTGAAATCCGGGATTCAGAGACTGCCGATATTGCCATTAAGGCATCCTTGACCGGTGAATTAATATTTTCGACCTTACATACCAATAGTGCAGTAGGGGCAATTACCCGCCTGCGGGATATGGGGGTTGAACCGTTTCTGTTAGCTTCTTCCTTAGTTGCCTCAACCGCTCAAAGGTTGGTGCGGCGGTTGTGTATTAAATGCAAAGAAGAATATACTCTAGATCAAACTACTATCAAAAGATTAAAACTGGAAAAGTTTTTTAAAAGGGAAGGTGATAAGGTAAAATTATACCGGGCCAAAGGCTGTCCGGCTTGTAATCACCTCGGCTATAAAGGCAGAGTAGGCTTGCTCGAGGCTCTTCTTTTAGATGACAAGATCAAAGAAATGATTATTACCGGCAGTTCCGAAGAAGAAATCATTGATTATTCTCAAAAAGCCAGTAATTTTGTTTCGTTACAGGAAGACGGTTTAACCAGGTGCTTAGAAGGGATCACCTCTTTAGAAGAGGTGATTAGGGTCGCTTCCGAATAGAAGGTAGGGTTCAGGCCTGCCTGAACCGTTTAAGAAGGTGCGTTTTAAATCAAATTATGGAAAATTTTTCTTATACCGTAAAAAATCAAGAAGGCCGGCTTTTAAAAGGGATTATTGAAGCAGAATCACAAGACTCTGTTATCGAACACTTTCAAAAAGAAGATTTTATAATTTTATCGATTAAAAAAGCAAAGAAAAAGGCGAGAGCAAAAAGAGGTAAGGTTGGTGTTGATGATTTAGTTGTATTTTCCCGCCAGCTTACTACCTTAATTGAAAGCGGGATCCCGGTGGTAGAAGCCTTAGGGGTATTAGAAGACCAAATCGAGAGCCCTTATTTTAAAAGCATCATTTCTTTAGTGTTAAAAGATGTAAAAGAAGGAACCTCTTTTTCCAAGGCGTTGGGAAAATACCCGAAAGCTTTTCCTGAGATTTATTTAAGTATGGTAGAGGCGGCGGAAATTTCCGGAAATTTACCGGAAGTTTTAGATAGAGTTTCAGTTTATTTAGAAAAAAGCAGCGCTTTGCAGAAAAAAGTAAAGAGCGCCCTTTATTACCCGGCTGCTATTGTAATTATGGCGATAGTTATCACCGGATTTTTGATGTTTAAAGTAATCCCTACCTTTAAAGAAATATTTGAAAGTCTAGGCGGAACCCTGCCTTTGCCCACTCAAATTTTAATCACGGTATCGGATATTTTAACTAAAAAAGAAACTTTAATTGCAGCTTTGGGGATTATTTTTTTGGGCGGGTTTGGCCTAAAAAAATATATCAATACTCCCCAAGGGAAGTTAAAGTTTCATCAATTTTTGTTGAAACTGCCTTTGGTGGGAGAATTAATTCGCAAAGTCGCCTTGGCTAACTTTTCCCGCACCTTTGCCACTTTGATGCGCAGCGGGGTTTCTGTGATTCAAGGCTTAGATATTGTTGCTAAAACTTCCGGCAACAAAGTAATTGAGCAAGCTGTGCTAAAATCAAAAAAATATATTCAGGAAGGCCAGCCAATTTACTTACCCTTAGAAGAAAGCGGTGTTTTTCCGCCGATGGTAGTAAAGATGATTGCAATCGGCGAGCGCAGCGGGAGATTAGAGGGGATGCTTTTAAAAATAGCTCAATTTTACGAAGAACAAACCGATGCGATGGTCGCCGGCTTATCCAGCTTAATTGAACCGATGATTATTGTCTTTTTAGGAGTAATTGTGGGAGGAATTGTAGTCGCCTTATTTTTGCCCATCCTAAAAATCACCCAATACCTCGGCGCCTCCTAGCTATTAAAATTTGTTTCAGATTTCGATATTCGAATTTCGGATTTTTCGAAGTAATTGACATCTAAATAAGGATATGTTATATTTTAATTAGGTTCTTTATATTATTATTTTTACCCAAAGGCTCAATGCAAGGAGGTGAGGACAAAAAAAGAGCCCAAGGAATTAACCAAAGGAGGTTTTTTATGTTCGCAAAGAGAAAAGGTTTTACTTTAGTCGAAATCATGATTGTGGTCGCCATCATCGCATTATTGGCCGCAATCGCCATCCCGAACCTACTTCGCTCCAGATTAAACGCAGCCGAAGCCAACGCCCAGGCAACCTTAAAGACCATGTCTACTGCATTTGAGTCGTATGCTGCAGCTAATCAAGGAGCTTATCCAACAAGTATTCAAACTGATTTAATTGATAATTCGGATCCTTCTTACATTAATGAAGATTATACAAGTACAGATCCGCAAGGTTATGATTTTGAATGTGGGACATTAACTGCTGGTGGATATAGCTGTACAGCAACTGCTACTGGAGCATTTTCCGGTAAAGGAAAAACCTATACTGTTATTACCGGTGGAGTCATGACATCGGCTGACCCTAGCTAAGGGAAAAGGGGACAGCGACCATTTTTCAAAAGGGGACAGCGACCATTTTTCACAACCAACAAGCCGCCTCCAACCGAGGCGGCTTTCTTTGTAGCCTTTTTTTCCAGAAACCCGCCTCAATCACCCACCACTATGTAAACGAGGGGACTTTTCCCTCTGTTATAAACCCTTGGGGGACAAGGTGTTATAAGGTGGTGATTTCCACATCACAGGGTTGGTTTACCGGAAAACACCTGTTTGTAACTTATTGATAATGAATGTGTTACAAACGAAGGAAACGTCTAATGTGCATAGTGAAAAAAACTTATGACATATGACTTATGACATATGACTTATGACATATGACATAGGACATAGGACATAGGACTTCAGGACTAAACCCATTGACAAACCGTTATTTATATATTAAAATTTTTCTAGATGGTTAAAAAAAGTTTTACCTTAGTTGAATTGCTGGTTGCGGTGGGGATTTTGATGATTCTTCTTCTCTTGGTCGTTCCCAACGTTTGGCGCGCCAGAATTAACTCTAATGAATCTGTAGCAGTTTCCAACCTGAAATCTTTAAATGCTTCACTCCAGATGTATTATATAAATAATGATTCTTTTCCGGACAGTCTTACAGATCTTATCCCGCCTACTTCCAATCCTGGTTACATTGATCCGGAGTTAACTGATGGTTCTGAAGCCGGCTACACTTTAGATTACAATCGTGATAGCCAAGATAGCTTCCACATCAATGCTGACCCTCGCCGGCCGGGAAGAACCGGCAACCGTTATTTTTATCTGGATGATACCGGTGATATCCATTACAACAACGATTCTACCGCCTCATCTTCCGACCCCATTCTAAAATAATAACCCAACTAAGCCTTCAAAAAGCACACCATTTACATGCAATATCCCACTATGCAACATTTCCGTTGACAACACTTTTGTTGCATAGTGAAATGAGAGTAGTATAATAGGATAAAATGGAGAGGCGAAGTAAAAAGTTGATGACGAACAAGAAAATTTTTGTTGAGGGAGGGATTTATCATGTTACTCAACGCGCACCGGGGAGAGAACTATTATTTTTAGAAGAAGGAGATTATCTAAGATTTCTTTATCTCCTCAAGCAAACAGCGAAAGACTTTGATATTTCTATCTTGTGTTTTTCATTGCTTACCAATCATCTTCACATATTAACTCAAATACAAAAGAAAAATTTAGATAAAGCAATGAAAAAACTTCTTCAAAGCTATGCTCAATATTTTAATAAAAAATACCAAAGAAAAGGGCATGTTTTTTGTGGAGCGTATGGTGCTTCTTTGTGTGATAGTGATGAATATTTACTTATAGCTTCATTATATATTCATCTTAATGCATATAAAGCCGGAATTGTAAAATCACCTTTTTTCTACAAGTGGCATTCTTTAGATTTATATGTTCAGTCAATAAAGAAAAGTTTTATAAGTAATGATTTGATTTTAGATCTTATAAATTCTAACCATCAAAACGCCCGCAAAATCTACAGGGAACTTATTGAAGGATGCCTTGAATTGAAATATGAATTTAATTTAAAAAATAAAAAATTTTTAAAACAGTTTTACAATGAAGTTGTTAATAATTTAGGCCAAAAGATAAAAACAAAAATTAGTTCCAAGTTTTTATTTGCTCTTGAAATTAAGATTAACAATTTTGTAAATAAAAAGAGGGTAGATCAACCCAAAGACAAAAAGGCTTTGAAATATCTAATTGAACAATTATTTTCCCAAGGATTTACTTTAAACGAAATAGCGGAAAAATTAGATTGCCACCGTAGCCGCATTTATCGAGTGATGCGTAGTTAATTGGACTATGCAACAAAAGTGTTGTCAACGGAAATGTTGCATAGTGGTTTAAGTGGAAAATAGGGAACTTAGTGTAAGATTTAGTGAGGTAGTTTTATCCCCTTCAAAGGTAAAAATGGCT
>CAZSDJ010000005.1:0-58050 GCA_964605645.1 uncultured Planctomycetia bacterium | reverse complement strand
CCTTAAACATTTTAAGGCCGCTAAAAAACTACCTACTAAAACTTGACACAGTGAATAGGGAAAGTTTTATTGACATTTAGGCGGTATATGTTATATATAAACTAATATAATAAGATGGATATAATTGGAAAGCCGGAAATTATAGATATATTTTTCTTAATTTTTTTCCTGAGAATAACTTACATAGCTATTTCCAGAGGATTTTTGCGGGAGTTTTGTAAGATTCTGGGCCTTCTCAGCGCAGCTTTTTTTGCTTTTCATTTTTATTTTGATTTAGCAGAAATTATCAGAATTAAAATTAACTTTATCAACCCTGCTTATTTATATTCTATTTCTTTTTTCTTAATATTTATAGTAATCAAAATAATATTTTCACTGATAAATTTAATCATTAATTTATTTTTGCCAAAAGGAGAAATCTCGGGCAAAAAAAGAATAGGGTTATTAGGGATGGGAATTTTTAGGAGTTTGTTTCTATTTAGCACAATATTTTTCTTTTTGAGTATATCTTCGTTTAATCCAAGTTATTTTGAAAATAGTTTATCTTATAATTTATCAAAAAAGATTTCACCCGGCTTTTATTTGATTACTGCAAAAATTGTGAAAAAATTTAATAATAATTTTACGATAAACGAGGAAGTAGATAAGCAGATTAAAGGAGATCAACGAAATTATAAGGATTCTGTAAATATTTAATATTAAAAATAAAGGTATTCGCTAAATATATTCATTTTTAATGAGGAGGGGGCTGTGAAATTTAATCAGATCTATAAAAAGGTTGTAGAAAAAGGCATTGCTTCTGATATTCGTTCGAAAACTGCGCTGAAAGAGATATTTGCTTGCAAAAAGAAAGAATACGAAAAACTTTCCAAAGATAAAAAAAATTATTTTGATAGAGATGCTCTATTTAATCCTTTTGCAGATACACGCATCATTTACGGTAATCCGGATGATAAAATAAATGGAGCAATAGTGGGGATTGATATTGGGGCGGCGGAACTGCTTTTAGCTGACCGATTAAATCAAAAGGGAGCAAAGATTAATCTGGCTATTTCCCATCACCCGCAAGGGCTTGCTTTCGCGCAATTTTATGAGGTGATGGATTTACAAATTGACGGTTTTAATGATTATGGGATTTCATTGAGTTTGGCGGAAAAGACTCTTTTAGAAAGAAAAAGTGAAGTCGCCAGAAGAGTGCATGCCGCTAATTTTAATAAAGCGCATGATGCCGCAAAACTTCTTAATTTAAATTTTTTCTGCATGCATACACCTTGCGATAATCTTGCTTATCAATATTTGCGAAAAAAAATTAATCAGCGAAAGCCGTCTAAATTAGAAGACATCATGGATATATTATATTCCATTCCAGAATATCAAGATGCGGCTAAACACAATAACCCTCCTAAAATTATAATTGGGAATCAAAAATCCCGTTGCGAAAAAATTTATCTTGAATTTACCGGGGGTACAGAAGGGCCCAAAAGCATTTATAAAGAATTAGCAGCTTCCGGAGTTGACACAATTGTTGCCATGCATCAATCGGAAGCTCACTATAAAAAATGCAAAGAAGCTAACATCAATGTAATATTTGCTTCTCATATTGCTTCTGACAACATCGGCGTAAATCTAATGCTGGATCATTTACAAGCAGATAAAAATTTTAAAGTCTATGAAGTTTCCGGCTTCACCCGAATCAAACGCAAAAAATAATATATAGTCCGAAGTCCTATGTCCTGAGTCCTATGTCTTTTTGATTTTGGACGTCGGACTTAGGACTTTGGACTTAGGACTAAATAATTATGATACCAGAAAAATTTATTGAAGAAGTGCAGTCACGGGTAAATATTGTAGATGTTGTATCCGGCTACCTGCATCTAAAGAAAACAGGCGGTAATTTTAAAGCTTGTTGCCCTTTTCATTCCGAAAAAACCCCTTCTTTTGTAGTTAGCTCGCAAAAACAAATTTTTCATTGTTTTGGCTGTGGGCAAGGCGGCGGCGTTTTTCAATTTTTAATGCAGATGGAAAAAATCAATTTTCCGGAAGCGGTAGAGATGTTGGCAAAAAAAGTGGGGATGCAAATTTCTTATAAAAAAGATAAAAATGCAAATTTAAAAAATAGTTGTTATCAGGCCGCAGAAACCGCAGCTTCTTTCTACCAGAATACTTTAAAGTCTAATCAATGGAAGAAGGTTTTAGAATATTTGCGCAAACGCGGTATTGCTGAAAAAACTATAGATACTTTTAAGATTGGTTTTGCCCCGGGGAGAAATTCCTTAATTAATTATATGCGGCAAAAAGAGTTTACTCTGGGCATTTTAGATAAAACTTCTCTGGTGAGTTCGTCGGGAGGAAGTTTTCGAGATGTTTTTTGCGACCGAATTTTATTTCCCATAATGGATATTCGCAACCGGGTGTTAGGCTTTGGCGGCCGCATTTGGGAAGATAAAAAAAACTCCCCTAAATATATTAATTCGAGCGAAAACTTAATTTATAGCAAACGAAGAAATTTATTCGGGCTCAATTTAGCTAAAAAAGATATTACAAAAAAAGATTGTGCTTTAGTTGTAGAAGGGTACCTCGATATGATTATCCCTTATATGCGGGGAGTAAAAAATATCGTTGCATCACTAGGCACAGCCTTAACCGAAGAGCAGATTAAACTTATAAATCGGTTTTGTTCAAAAGTTATCTTAATATTTGATTCAGATTCTGCCGGAGAAGCGGCAATGCTGAGGACAATAGACTTATTGCTTCAAAATCAATTGGAAATTAGAGTAGTTAATTTGCCAAAAGGTGAAGATCCCGATTCAATTGTGAGAAAGAAAGGTAAAGATTATTTTTTACAATTGATAAGTCAATCGGTTGATTTTTATGATTATAAATTAGAAGTTCTAAAAAATAAATTTAATTCGGAAAACATTGAGGATAAAAGCAAAATAGTAGAAGAGATGCTTACTACTTTAGGTAAAATAAATAATGAAGTAAAGAAGTATCAGTATTTAGAAAAATTAGCGAAAAATCTAAAGCTGAGAGAAGAGATAATTATTGCTGAATATAAAAGAAAATTTTTAAAAAGTGAAAATAGGAGAGTAAACAGGAGCTTTTCCGGTCCTTTAGCAGAGCAATCTTTTCAAGAGATGCCCTCGGTAGCGGAAAAGATTTTAATCAAGGCGATGCTGGATAATGCCAAAATATTTAAATTAATTAAAAATAATTTTAATTTAGAAGATTTTAGCCATCCTTTGACTAAAAAAATAATAAGTTATTTATTGGATAAGCATCTAAAAGCCGATAAAACCATCAAGGAATTATTATTAAATAGTGATGATAAAATTATAAGCGGTTTTACCAGCTGCATCCTCTTAGATGATAATATCCCGCAGGATCAAGAGACATTAAAGGGAAGTTTGGTTCGATTGCACAAAAAACATCTGAATCAAGAAAAAAATAACTTAAGGCAGCAAATTAGAAATACAGAAGATGAAGGTATTCGGAAAAAATTAGAAAAAGAACTGATTGCTAAGTATGAAAAAGTTAAAAGCGAGGTTAAAGATGAGTAAAAAAAAGCTGATTGAACGAAATATCAATCAACTGGTGGATCTGGGGAAAAAGAAAGGTTATTTGACCTATGATGAAATTAACCATTTTCTTTCTGAAGAGTTAAGTAAACCTTCTGAATTAGAACAGGTATTTGAAAAATTAGATCAGAAGAAAATTAGTATCTTAGAAACTAAAGAAGCCACCGAAATTGAAAAAGAAAAAAAGAAAGATAAACCGGCTAAAACCGGGCCGATTGATGATCCGGTCAAGATGTACCTAAAACAAATGGGACAAATTCCTCTGCTTTCGCGAGAAGAAGAAATCAGTTTGGCCAAGAAAATTGAAGCTAGGGAAATTGACTTAAGAGATGAAGTTTTTTCAACAGGTATTGCTAAAGATATTTTTATAGATATTTCTCAAAAAATAATAAGCGAAGATTTAAATCCGGATGATTTTGTAAAAGGGGAAATTAAAGATAAAGAGAAGGAAATTGAAAGAATTCAGCAATTATATGCCCGCCTGGCCAGAACAAAAAAGATAGATACTCAAAAAAAGATTCTTAATAAATATAATTTTACAATTGGCATAATTGAAAAGATATTAGAGAAAATAAGAAATACTGTGGCTGTAGTATTTGAATTAAATAAAAATATTGATAAGTTTAAATCGAAAAAATCAAAACAGTCAGAGCGAAGAAAGTTGATGCGCGAGAAACGAGAGTTAGTAAACAAATTAGGTTTCCCCGAGAAATCAACTAAACAAAAAATGGGGACTATCGCCCAAGAGGCTATTTTTTATAATGCCGCTAAGCGTCAATTGGTTGAAGCAAACTTGCGGTTGGTGGTAAGTATTGCAAAAAAATATGTAAATCGGGGTTTATCTTTTCTTGATTTAATTCAGGAAGGGAATATGGGTTTGATAAAAGCAGTTGAAAAATTTGAATATAAAAGAGGCTATAAGTTTTCCACTTATGCTACTTGGTGGATACGGCAAGCAATAACCAGAGCTATCGCCGATCAAGCCCGGACGATAAGAATACCGGTTCACATGACCGAAACTATCAATAAGATAATTCGTTTATCAAGGCTTTATATCCAAGAAAAAGGGAAAGAACCTACCCCTGAAGAATTGGCTTCGGAATTAGAGTTGCCTGTTTCCAAGATAAAAGATATTTTAAAAGTTTCCCAACAGCCGATATCTATCCATACGCCGATTGGAGATGAAGGGGATACTTCGTTTGGAGATTTTTTGGAAGACAAGAAAGCCACTTCACCGGCAAATGCTACCGTATTTTCAATGTTGAAAGAAGAATTAGGCCATATTATGCAAGGTTTGACTGATCGGGAAAAAGATATTTTAACTTTAAGATTCGGCTTAGAAGACGGCAGCCCGAAGACATTGGAAGAAGTAGGTTCGGCTTTTAAAGTAACGCGGGAAAGGATTAGGCAGATTGAAGCAAAAGCACTGCGTAAATTACGGCATCCCAGCCGTTCCCGCCGCCTGCAGACATTCTTAGAATTAACTTTATTTAAAGACAAACAAAAAGGATCGTAAATGATGGTTGATAAAAAAGCAGTAGAATACATAGCAAAGTTAGCCAGAATAGAAGTAAATGATGCGGAAAAAAACTTTCTCTCTTTGCAGCTTTCTAAAATCATTGGTTATATTGATAAATTGAAAGAAGTTGATACAAAAGGGATCAAGCCAATGAGAAGTTTATCTCCAAGCCAATCTTCGCTGAGGGAAGATAAAGTAAAAACCAATTTAGCTAAAAATGATATTTTAAAAAATGCTCCGGCTCGCCTAGATAATTTTTTCAAAATTCCCAACGTCATAAAATGATAAATAATTTAATTGCAACACCGGCTTACAGAATAGCAAAAGATATTAAGAATAAAAAAATTAGTAAATCAGAAGTTTACTCATTTTTTAAAAAGAGGATTGATCAATATAATTCTTCTTTAAATATTTTCATTAACTTATATGAAAACAATTCTTGCCAAAAAGTGACTTCAAGTTTAGCCGGGGTTCCGGTAGGCATAAAAGATAATATTTGCATCAAAGGCAAAAAAATAAGTTGTGCTTCAAGAATTCTTCAATCTTATAGATCGGTTTATGATGCAACTGTAATCAAAAAATTAAAAGCCTCCGGTTTAAATTTAATGGGGACTACCAATATGGATGAATTTGCTTTTGGTTCATCTACAGAAAATTCTTGTTATGGGCCGACAAAAAATCCTTGGGACACAACAAGAGTTGCCGGCGGTTCAAGCGGGGGTTCTGCTGCAGCAGTGTCTGCGAGGCTGGTGCCATTTGCCCTCGGTTCAGATACAGGCGGTTCTATTCGCCAACCGGCTTCTTTTTGCGGGGTTGTGGGCCTAAAACCTACCTACGGCAGAGTTTCCCGTTACGGATTAGTTGCCTTTGGCTCCAGCCTGGATCAAATTGGGCCGATTACAACTAATATTAAAGATTGTGTTTATTTGTTAAATATAATATCCGGTTTTGACCAAAATGATTCTACATCTGCCGCGGCGGCTAATCCTGATTTTACCCGGTTTTTAGGCCAAGATGTGGCTTCTCTAAAGATTGGCTTGCCCAAACAATATTTTGATCAAGGTTTAAACCCGGAGGTTAAACAAGCATTAGACCGGGCAATAGCTTTTTTTAAAAAAAAGAATGTGCAATTTAAAGAAATTTCATTGCCTCATACCCAATATTCAGTACCCACTTATTATATAATTGCTTCTTCAGAAGCAAGTTCTAATTTACAAAGATTTGACGGCATTCGTTATGGCTATCGGGCAAAAGCAGATGATCTTTGGCAAATTTATCAAAAAAGCCGTTCCCAAGGTTTTGGCGATGAAGCGAAAAGAAGAATTTTTTTAGGTACTTATAGTTTATCGAGCGGTTATTATGACGCGTATTATTTGAAGGCTTTAAAAGTGCGGCGGTTGATAAAAAATGATTTTGATCAAGCCTTCCAAGAAGTAGACGCGATCCTTACTCCCACAGCACCTACTGCTGCTTTTAAAATCGGAGAGAAAACGGAAGATCCTTTGAGTATGTATTTGTCTGACATCTATACTATTTCTTCTAACCTTGCCGGGATTCCGGCGGTATCCCTTCCCTGCGGATTCACAAAAAACAAGTTACCCTTGGGGATGCAGCTGATCGGAAAAGACTATGATGAGGCAACTTTAATAAAATTAGGGGATGCTTTTCAAGAAGATACAGATTTTCATAAAAAGATACCGGAGCTAAAAGATGTTTGATACAACGATCGGATTAGAGGTTCATGTTCAGCTAAATACAGAATCTAAAATATTTTGTTCCTGTAGTACTGAATTTGAGAGCCCTCCCAATCATAATATTTGCCCGGTTTGTTCCGGCCAGCCTGGAGTATTACCTGTATTTAATAAAAAAGCTTTAAGTTTAGGCTTGCGGGCCGCTCTTTCTTTAAAGTGTAAAATAAATGAAAGTATTTATTTTGAACGGAAAAATTATTTTTATCCTGATTTGCCAAAAGATTATCAAATATCTCAATATGTGAGCCCTTTAGGTTATGAAGGCAGTATCCAAATTAATAAAAATAAAAAAGTGGGGATTGAAAGGGTTCATTTAGAAGAAGATGCCGGCAAGTTAATCCATAAAGACGACTATTCGCTAGTAGATTTTAACCGGACCGGGATTCCGCTTTTAGAGATAGTTTCGAAACCGGAATTAACCAGCCCGGCCGAAGCTTTTGATTATTTATATTCCCTTAAACTGATTTTACAATACATGGAAGTATCCGGTTGTGATATGGAAAAAGGCTATCTACGCTGTGATGCGAATATTTCCTTAAAGGAAAAAGGCGCTGATCGTTTTGGCACAAAAGTAGAATTAAAAAACATGAATAGCTTTAGAGGGGTTAAGGCCGGCCTAGAGTATGAAATAGAAAGGCAAACTAACCAACTCGCCAAGAAAAAAATTATTGTTCAAGAAACAAGGCTTTGGGATTCTGATCAATTAAAGACTGTTGCGATGCGCAGCAAGGAAGAAGCCCATGATTACCGTTATTTTCCCGAGCCGGATTTACCTGATTTTATAATATCGAAAAAAATGATAGGCGAAGAAAAAGAGTCTCTAGGAGAGTTGCCGGAGAAAAGAAAAGAGCGTTTTGTTCAACAGTATCAATTTAGTGAAAAAGAAAGTTGTTTGCTCGTTGAAAATAAACAATTAGCAGATTTTTTCGAGAAAGTTTGCAACTTTTATAAACAACCGAGAAAAATCTATAAATTATTATTCGGCCCCTTTTTAGAGCAAGTTAATTTATTAGAAGGCGGTTTTAGTTCTGTGAAAATTTCTGCCAAAGATTTTGCCAAAGTGGTAAAATATTTTAGCGAAAATAAAATAAATAATTTAGGAGTGAAGAAAGTTATTTCTTTGACAATAGATAACGACAAAGATGTAGATGAAGTAATTAAGCAAAAAGGCTTAATCCAACTATCTGATGAAAAAGGGATAGAAAAAATAGTAGAAAAAATATTGGCTGAAAATTTGAAAGCAGTTCAAGAATACAAGCAAGGCAAATCACAAGCAATCCAATTTTTGGTGGGCCAAATCATGAAAGAAACAAGAGGCAGGGCAAACCCTCAATTGGTTCGCAAAATTTTAGAAAGGAGGTTAAATGAAGCCACTCTTGACAATCGATCTATTTAAGAAAGCATGTCTGTCAAGAGTATGGCTGAATTTAACCCTTGACATTTTACATGAGCCAAATTTATTATACTTATATTTTACAGTATAATAATACAAGATATTATGGACATACAAATGATTTAAAGCGTCGAGTTAACGATCATGTAAAAGGACGAGTTCGTTACACAAGAGAAAAAAACCCAAAATTAGTCTATTATGAACATTTTAATTCACGTTCACAAGCTTTTAAACGTGAAATGCAATTTAAAAATGGGAAAACAAGGAAAAAGTGCATAGATAATTTAATAAAAAATTTTGCGGAAGAAAAATGTCAAGGATTTAATTCGACTAAGCCCTTGACAAATATGAATTATAAAGACTTGAATGTCAAGGGCAAGTCTCATTAAAGGAGGTTAAACTAATGAGAAAAAAACAAGGGATATTCTTAATAATAGTTTTAGTTGTCAGTCTTTTTGGCTATGGAGTAGGTTATTCTTTAGGAGAAGAAAAGCAAGAAACTTTTGAGAACTTAGATATTTTTGCCGAAGGGATTGCCACAATTGAAGAAAAATATGTTGAGGAAAAACCTATCAAAGATTTAATTTATGGAGCGATGAAGGGGGTACTGGCTTCTCTTGATTCTTATAGTCAATTTTTGACCCCTGATGATTATAAAAATTTAATAGTTGAGACTGAAGGGAAATTCGGCGGGTTAGGGATAGAAATTACAATGAAAGACGGTGTGCTTACGGTAATATCACCAATTGAGGACACACCGGCCTGGGAAGCGGGGATGCAGCCGGAAGACATTATTGTGGAAATTGACGGAGAATCAACCAAAGGGATTACTCTCAACGAAGCAGTAAAGAAGATGAGAGGAGACCCGGGGACAAAAGTTACATTAACTGTTTTGCACCCAAACCAGAGAGAAGTTTCAGAGATTGAAATAATTCGAGGGATAATAAAAATAGAAGATATCAAAAATAGTTCCATATTAGAAAATGATATTGGTTATGTAAAAATATCAGAATTTAGAGAATCTACCGCAAAAGATTTAGAAAAAACATTAACTAAGCTTGAAAAAGAAAAAATGGCAGGATTAATATTGGATATGCGCAATAATCCCGGCGGGCTTCTTTCCTCGGCGGTTGATGTAACAAGTATTTTTTTAGAAAAAGGATTAACCGTAGTTTCTACCGATTCGAGGAATCAAGAAGAAATGGTATACCGGGCCAGTTCTTTTTCGAAAAAAGTGTTAGATATACCAATTGTAGTGTTGATTAATAAAGGCAGTGCATCGGGCAGTGAAATTGTGGCGGCTGCTTTGAGCGACAATAATCGTGCTGTGCTGATGGGAGAAACTACTTTTGGCAAAGGTTCAGTGCAAACTATTATCCCTTTATCAGATGGTTCAGCGATGCGCCTTACCACCTCTCGTTACTATACACCGGGTGGAATAAGCATCCATGAAAAAGGAGTAGAGCCGGATATAGTCGTTACCAAAAAAGAAGTTTCAGAAAAAGAAGATGTTTTCCAAAGATTAGAAAAAGAAAGAAACTTTGAATATAAAAGAGATTATCAAATAATAAGAGCCTTAGATTTGATGAAAGGGTTAATTGTATTAAGATAATTTTATGTATACTTTAGGGATTGAAACATCTTGTGATGAAACATCAGTGGCCGTGTTAAAAAATCTAAAAGTTCTTTCTAATGTAACTATATCTTCTTTGAAATTACATCAAAAGTATGGCGGGATAATTCCAGAGATAGCAACCAGGGCCCATCTTAACAATATTGACAAGGTCTTAAATATTGCATTAAAACAAGCAAAATTAAAAATAAAAGATATAGATTTAGTAACAGCGACTTCTGCTCCCGGCTTGATTGGAGCTTTGCTGGTGGGCCTTAATTTTGCTAAAGCTTTATCTTTAGCTTTGGGAGTTCCTTTTCTGGGGGTAAATCATCTTCATGCACATTTTTTTTCTACTTTTTTAAATTATAAGCATAAAGTGAAATTTCCTTTTTTAGGGTTAGTTGTATCAGGCGGCCATACCAGTATTTATGAGGTAAAAGAAATAGATAAAATAAAAATGATTGGCAGAACTCAAGATGATGCTTGTGGAGAAGTTTTAGACAAGGTAGCAGTAAGCTATGGCTTAGGATATCCCGGCGGGCCAATCATTGATAAGCTGTTTGAGCCAAAATACAAAAAAGATTTTTATTTTAGATGTGGCAAAAAAAATCTTAATTTAAGTTTTAGCGGAATAAAAACAGCATTAGTTTATAAGAAGCAAAGTTTAGAGAAAGAAAACAAAAAATTAAATCTCGAGTTAAAAAAGAAGTTATTATCTTCTTTTCAATTTTCTTTAGTAGAGACAATTGTAAAAACAATAGTGGAAGCTTCTAAAATTAAAAAAATTAAGCGTGTTAGTTGCGGAGGAGGGGTTATAGCTAACAGTTATTTACGAAAAAGGCTTAAAGAAGAACAAAATAAGCAAGCTATTAATTTTCTCATACCCCCTCTAGAGTATACTCAGGATAACGGGGCGATGGTTGCAGGATTAGGTTTTTATTTGTATAATAAAAAAGGAGTAACTAGCAGCTTAAATTTAAAGGCAGGTTAATTAAGGAGGTTAAAATGGCAAGAAAAAAAGAAAAATTTCTTGACGTAGATGCAACCATGCAGGGAAGTTTGGTTTTTTCTGATCCTGTAAATTTAAGAATAAATGGAGAGTTTGACGGTAATTTGACTACCAAAGGAAATCTGATTATTGGTGAAACAGCATCTGTGAAAGCTCAAATCAAAGGGGAAAATGTAATTATTTCCGGGAAAGTAATCGGAACGATTAAGGCCGATAATGTTAAATTATTTTCAACAGCAGAAGTTTGCGGAGATATCCATAGCAGTGCAATTTCGATAGAGGAAGGAGCAATCTTTGACGGTAATTGTCAGATGTCTGATAATAAAGTTTCTTTAGATGAAATATCAGATTATCTTTCAGTGGAAAAAGAAAAAGTTATAGAATGGGTAGAAAATGATAAAATCCCTGTGGAGAAAGAAGGCAAGAAGTTATGGTTTGACCGCAAAATGGTTGACCAATGGATGGCCACTAAAACATAAAAGGTAATTAAAATGACAACAAAATTAATGACAACCAGAGAAGTTTCCCATGAGCTGGGGTTACCGGAACAAGAAATCATTAATCTAGCTCAAGATAATAGTATCCCTCATTTTCGCATTGGGGGAGAGTTTTTACGGTTTAAAAAAAATGATATTATGCAAATTAAACCAAAAATTAACAAACAATATAATTTAACAGATAATAGCCATAATCTAGGCAATAAAATAAAAGAATTTTTATATTTTAATGATTTTTATATCGGATCAACTATTATAATTGTTGTATTGTTGTGGTTGATAGTGAAAGATTTTTTTTAGAAAGGAGAATCAAATGGTAACTTTTGAAGATTTTAAAAAATTAGAGATAAAGATTGGAAAAATAATTAAAGTAGAAGATCATCCTAATGCGGAAAAATTATACCTTCTTACTTTAGACATTGGAGATAAAACAATACAACTGGTAGCAGGGATAAAGCCTTTTTATGATATATCAGATTTAGAAGGAAAATTGGTGCCGGTTTTGGTAAATCTTGAACCAAAAAACATCAGAGGAGCAAAGTCAGAAGGGATGATTCTTGCTGCAGAATCTAATGATGATGTAAGTATTTTGACCTCAGATAAAAATATTAAACCAGGGAGCTTAATCAGATAAAGATGCTTAAAACTTATTATATAGAAAAAAAATTAGAACCGGAAGCAGGTATGGTTGATATCACTTCTGACTTAGAGAAAATAGTTCAAGAAGAATCATTGACAGATGCAATACTATTTCTTTCGTCTATTGGTTCAACTGCCGCAATCACCACCGCGGAATTTGAATCAGGCTTGATTAAAGACCTAAAGTATACTTTCGACAAGCTCTTTCCTTTTAAGAAGGATTATTCTCATAATGCTACTTGGGCCGATGACAATGCCCACTCCCATCTAAAAAGCTCTTTTCTAAAAACAAATTTTTTTGTTTCTGTAACCAACGGAGAACTTGATTTAGGCACCTGGCAGCAAGTGATTTTGATAAACTTTGACACAAAATCAAGAAACAGAAAAATTGCGGTTAAAGTCTTAACGTAAGCCAAAAATTACAAAATGGATTTAAGTAAAAATATTAAAGAATGTCCCTTGGTGTTTCTCGATTTAGAAACAACCGGGTTGTTAGTTGAAAGAAGTTCTATTTGTGAAGTTGCTGCAATATTAGTTAAAAACGGAAAGATAATAGATGAATTTCATACTTTAGTTCATCCTCACCAAAAAGTTCCTTATTCTGCTTTTTGCATTCATAATATTTCAGATAAAGATTTGATTGGAGCGCCTTACTTTAAAGATATTTCAAAAAAATTAACAGATTTCTTATCCCGCGGTATTTTATGTGCTTATAATATTGCTTTTGATATCGGTTTTATAAATTATCAATTGAAAAAAAATTGCTTTAATCACCTGGAATTGCCTTTGATTGATGTATTAATTATGGCTAAAAAAACAATTTCTTTAAAAAGCTATCGATTAGAATCAGTAGCTGAATCTTTTAAGTTAACCTCCAATATAAAATTTCATCGTGCCAAAGATGATGCTTATGTAACTTATTTAATATTTTGTAAATTGATCGAAATTATAGAAAAAAAACAGCCTCTGCAAGCTAAAAACATTATTAATTTATATGGGATATAAAACAGAAGTTTTGTTGTACGTATGAAGTTGCTTGATATTGGCGGCTAAAAACAGTATAATTTCAATGAGGCCATGATTTAGGCGACAGAAGGAAGACTAAATCATGAGACCGAATTGACCCTTGACATCTTTGATGTCAAGGATTTAATTCGACTAAGCCCTTGACAAATTTAAATTATAGAGGCTTGGGTATCAAGGACAAGTCTCATTAAAGGAGGTTAATTATGGATCAAATTTTAGAAATTTTAGAAAATAATGCCCGGATTCCGATAGAAGATTTACAAAAATTAACAGGCAAAACCAAGAAACAAATTGAAACAGCTATCAAAAAATATGAAAAAAAAGGGATAATTGTTAAATATAAAACTTTAATCAATAAAGAAAAAGTAAAAGATTGTCAGAAAGTTGTAGCATTAATTGAAGTAGAAGTTAATCCCCAAAAAGATGTAGGTTTTGATTTAATTGCCCAAAGAATTTATCAATTTCCGGAAGTAAAAAATTGTTTTCTATTATCAGGAACTTATGATTTATTGATTGAAGTTGTTGGCCCGGATATTAATACTGTAGCCAGTTTTGTATCGGAAAAATTATCACCTTTAAGTGCAGTGAAAAGAACAGCTACTCATTTTATGTTAAAGAAATATAAAGAAGATGGCGTAATTTTGGTAAAAAAAGATAAAAATAGAAGGTTACCGATAACCTACTAAAAGAAAATTCGAAGTTTTAAATTCGAAATCCGAAACAATATTATTAATAAAAATGCATAATCAGGATGAAAGTAATTTTAAATATTAGTAATTTAAATTTTCAACTTGTTTCGAATTTCGATATTCGAATTTCGAGGTTTATTCAAGATGATATCTAAACATGTAGAAAAGATGGCTCCTTCTGGGATAAGAGAATTTTTTGATTTGGTTTTAGGGATGCCGGATGTTATCTCTTTAGGGGTGGGGGAACCGGATTTTATTACCCCTTGGAGAATACGAGAAAAAGCGATAACTGCGCTTGAAGAAGGTTACACCTCATATACTTCGAATAAAGGGTTAGTTTTGCTGAGAGAGTCTATAGCTGATTATTTAAAAAATCAATATAAGTTAACCTATGATCCAAACAAAGAAATTTTGATTACTGTAGGCGTAAGTGAGGGCTTGGATTTATCTTTACGGGCCATTCTTAATCCCAAAGATAAAGTAATTGTTGTTGCCCCTTACTATGTTGCTTATCCGGCTTTGGTGGAATTAAATCACGGAAAAGTTCTGTTGCTGGAGACAAAACAAGAAGATAACTTTAAAATTGATTTAAAAAAATTAGCGGAGTTGTTAAAGCAAAATCCAAAAGCAATAATATTAAATTATCCTTCTAACCCTTCCGGCGCTACTTATACTTCTTTAGAACTTCAAAAAATAGAAAAAATGTTATCTAAAAAAGATATTGTTGTAATAAGTGATGAAACTTATGATTTATTAACCTATAAACAAAAACATACTTGTTTTTCTTCTTTGTCTAAAAAGGCAAAAAAGAAGACAATCTTTTTAAATGGTTTTTCAAAAGGGCATGCAATGACCGGCTTTCGGGTAGGTTTTGCTTGCGGCGATTTTAAAATTATTGAGGCGATGACCAAAATTCATTCTTATTCTGTAATGTGCGGGCCAGTAGTATCTCAAGTGGCAGCATCTGAAGCTTTATTCGCAACTCGAGAAGTTAAAGCTATGAAAGCAGAATATCTGCAGAGAAGGGATTTTTTGGTTAAAGAATTAAAAAGGCTTGATTTAATAGTGTCTCAACCGCAAGGAGCATTCTATTGCTTTGTTTCTTTAGCTAATTTCAAGCTAAATTCTTTAGAATTTGCAAAAAAATTACTGATGGAAGAAAAAGTTGCTGTTGTCCCGGGCCTGGCTTTTGGCTCAAGCTATAAAGACTATATTCGTATCTCATATGCAAATTCCTTAGACAATTTAAAAGAAGCTGTGATAAGAATCGAAAAGTTTCTAAAAAATTTATAATTTGCCGAATTTCCAAATTGTTAAATCAAATTTAATTAAGAGATGATTAAAAAATTATTTATAATAGCAATCTTTTTATTTTTAATAGGCTGTGTAAGTAAAAATGATAAAGACAATCTAGCTAGCGGCACTTCTTTAAAACAGCTGCAAAGTAAGTACGAACAAACTGTCAGTTATTACCAAGAAAAAATAAAGAAAAATCCCGATAACAAAAAGTTAATAATAAAATTAGCTAATTTCTGTTATGATTTCCGCGATTATCAAAGAGCGGAAAAACTCCTGAAAAGTTTAAATGATTACACAGCAAAAGTATTTCTTGCAAAAACTTTAGTAAAGTCAAGGCAATACGATCAAGCCATAGAAATCTATCAAAAAATTAGAGACAGCTTAGAAGATCCTGAAGCAATGTTTTTGTATGGGCAACTTCTAGAAGAAAAAAACTTATTTCCCAAAGCTATCCAAATATATGGAAAAGTTAAAAAACCTTATGCTGAAAAAGCAGCCAAAAGAATTACGTCGATACAAAAAAAAATAGAAAATATTTTTCCGGAAAATATTAAAAAGTTATCGAAGCAAGCAGAAAATTTTATCAGCGGGATTAAAGATGAAGCATCAGTAATACTTTTCGTAGATGAATCTTTAGAAGTGCTGCCCAATCAAACTTTTGTATCAACTATTCATGTTATCAAGCAAATTCTAAAAGAAAGAGGGAAGAAATCTGCTGAGGTAGAAATAGGTTATGATTCAACTTATGAAAAAGTTGAGCTTGAATATGCAAGAACTATAGCTAAGGCAGGCAAAGTAATTTATGCCGGCCGGGAAAACATAAGAGATGTAAGCAGATATCTTGATTTTCCGCTTTATAGTAATTCCCGTGCTTTTATTATATCGATGCCGGCTGTTGATATTGAGTCTTACTTAGAATATAAAGTTAAAATTTATTCTTCAAAACTTATTGACAAAGATAATTTTAATTTTATTTATAGAATTTGGGAAACTCAGCCGATATTTAAAGCTAAATTTAAATTAATAGTACCGGAATCTAAAAAAGTAAATATTAAATTTTTTAATCAAGAATTAGCTAAAGGGATAAACCTTAAGCCGGATATCAATACAAAACTAGCCAAAATAACGTATAATTGGGGATTTAATAAGCTCAAACCAATAGTTGATGAATACAACATGCCTCCTATAGCTAACATCAATCCCGCAATTTTAGTATCTAGTTTTTCATCTTGGCAAAATATTTATAAGTGGTGGTCTTTTTTGTATAAAGATAAAGCAATTTTAAATCCAGAAATAAAAAATTTTTTACATAATTTAATTAAAAATAAAAAAAATAAATTTACTCAAGCAAAAGCTATCTATGAATTTGTAGCAAAAGAAGTTCGTTATGTGGCAATTGAGTATGGGGATAGTGGTTATGAACCTCATTCGGCGGTTGATGTCTTTGTCAATAAATACGGTGATTGCAAGGATCAAGCTATTTTACTAGTTGCTTTATTGAAAGAAGCCGGTATCGATGCTTACCCTGTGCTTATCCCGACGCGCCGGATGTATCCCATTACTAAAGATTTTCCTTCGATTACTTTTAATCATGCGATAGCTGCTGTTAAGGTTGATGATAATTACATATTTATGGATCCAACTTCAAATACTACTCCCTTTGGTGAAATTCCTTTAGCTGATCAAAACAGGCTTGTTTTGTTATTTTTAGAAAATAATTATGAAATTGTGAAAACACCTGTTAATAAAGAAAATGGTGTTGTTTATTCTATGAATATTAATATTGAACAAAATCAAAAAGCAAAAATAAAACGAGAAATATCCCCCTTTGGTTATTTCGCCTCCGGTTACAGAGGTTATCTAAAGTATAGCCATCCTGCCAGGATTAAGGAGGATATTTCTGAAAAAATGACCGATATTGCTCCTTTTTCTCAGCTGTTAGATTACAAGATAGAAAATCAAAATGATTTAGATAAAAGGCCTATTTTAACTTATAAATTTGTTGCAGATGATTTTTTAAATCCAGCCGGTTCCTACCGCATTCTGGGCCCTCTAGATCAAATTGAACTAAGAGATAGTTTAGTGAGCAAAGCAGAAAGGGAATTTCCAATTGATTTTAAAGGTATTTTTTCAAAAACAGCTTATATTGAAGTTATTCTCCCTCCTAATTTAGAAGTTAAATATTTACCCAAATATCAATCCGTAGATAATCAATGGTTTAATTTAGAGATAGATTATAAAAATATTGGTAAAACTATTAAATTTTATCAAAAATTTAGGGTAAAAAGGCGATTTGTAGAAAAAAATGATTATCAACTTTTTAGAAGAGATTTTAAAAAAGCTTTATATTATTTAAGAAGTCAAATAATTTTAGAAAAAGAAAGTAATTAAATTTAATATGAAAAATAATTTAAGAAAATATATCAGGATTTCCACGGTTTTGCCTATTGAATTTTTTCTTGCTGATAATCAGGGAAAAAAGATCACACCTTGGATTCAAGGATTTACTCATGATATTGGCAAGGGCGGGATATGCCTTTTGGTTAATGACCTTTGGTGGGGGTTTTGGGATAAATTTAACCAAGCGGGCAATAAAATTTTTTTACGGATAAAACTTCCTTTTAAAAGAGACCCCTTATTTTTAGAGGCAGATATTCGATGGCTTGAATCAGAAAAATTAAAAAAATTTTATCAACATAGAATAGGGTTAGAATTTGTAGCAAAAAGCAACAACAAGGCAAATTCTGTTTTTAAGTTTGCCGTTTTTAAAAAGATTGCGCCGATTGTTGTTGTTTTAGGTTTAGCCATATTTATTCTAGTTTCATCTTTTTTATTTTACAGAACTGCTAAATTAGCGAAAGAAAATAAACGCTTAGTAAGCGGCTATGTAGAAATTATACAAAAAAATTCTTATCTTGCCCAAAGTTTAGAAGAAAATAAGGAAGCACGTGATTCTTTGGTTCAGCGAAAAGAAAACCTTAATAAAAAAATAGAAGATTTGAATCAGAATATCTCGACCATAAAGTCAGAATACAATCAATTAAAAGAAGCCAAAGCAAAAAATAAGCAGCAATTAGTAAAACTAAATTTTTTAGAAGATAAAATATCTGAATCAAATCAGAGGCTTGTGGCATTAAAGAGGGAAAATAAATTCTTAAAAGAAAAAATCGAAGAAAAGAAAAAAGTTACTACGCAAATCAAGGAAGAAGTAAAACAAATAGGCATAAAAAAACAATTGGTTTCAGGAAAGGTAATAGCCGGGATGTATGATTGGATAAAAAATCGCCAGGATTTAGCTCGCGGGTTAATATTAAGCTATGAAGGAGATTATTCTTTAAACAAAGTTTCTTTTACTTATGATCAAGCTTTAGCGGTTTTTGTCTTTCTAAATTTTAAAGACTTAAACAGAGCAGAAAAAATTCTAGATTTTTATCTGGAAAGAATAAATAAGGATAAAATGATTTATAATGGTTATTTTACAGAAGGAGGAGTTTTTGAGTATGCAGCCCATAGCGGCCCTCAAGCTTGGATCGGATTAGCTGCCTTAAATTATATGAATGAGACAGGCAATAATAAATACTTAAAAATCGCTATTGAGGTGGCAAATTTTCTCATTAAAATGCAAGACAAAGAAGGAGGTATTGTTGGTGGCCCCCAAGATAATTGGTATTCTACAGAACATAATTTAGATGCTTATGCTTTTTTTGATTTACTATATAAGCAAACTAAAAATATAAAATATAAGAATACTGCTGAAAAAATCAAAGAATGGATTTCAAAATATTCTTATACTCAACATAAAATACCAATCAATAGAGGTAAAGGTGATGCTACAATAGCCACCGATACCTATACTTGGTCAATAACAGCTTTAGGGCCAGAAAAATTATACTCAATGGGGATGGATCCGGAAGGAATTTTAGAATTTGCAGAGCAGAACTGCAAAGTTACCGTTAACTTTCAATATGAAAATAGAGAAGTAAGAGTTGAAGGTTTTGATTTTGCTAAAACTAAACATGCAGGACGAGGCGGAGTAGTTTCCGGAGAATGGACAGCTCAGATGATATTAGCTTATGAGATAATGGCAGATTATTTTAAAAACAGAGATAATGAAAAATACCACAAATATTTTAAAAAAGCTCATTTTTATTTTAATCAATTACAAAAGATGACAATAACTTCTCCGTCCCGATCCGGCAGAGTGGAACCGTGCCTTCCTTATGCATCAGCTCCATATGTAAATACCGGCCATGGCTGGAGGACGCCTCGCGGCAGGCGCACAGGTTCATTAGCCTCCACCGCATATTTTCTTTTAGCTTACCAGGGATATAATCCACTTAAAGCCCAATATTTAGATTTGTCTTTAAAAGAAGAATATCAAGATCAATCTGCAGCCAAAGAATTACCGGAAGATATCTTTTTTACTCCAATTATTAATTATTAAAATGAGTGAGCAAGAGTTTAAATCTGGATTTATTACTATTTTAGGCCGGCCGAATGTAGGTAAATCTACTTTATTGAATGCTTTGCTGGAGGCAAAGATCAGTATAGTTTCGGCTGTTCCCCAAACCACTCGTTTTCAATTAAGAGGGGTATTAAATGAAAAAAATGCACAATTAGTGTTTGTTGATACCCCTGGGATTCATCTTTTCAAAGAAAAATTTTCTTATCATCTTAATCAAGTTTCTTTAGCTTCTTTACAAGGTATAGATTTAATTCTCTATGTAGTAGACATAAAGAGAAGGCCGGGGAAAGAGGAAGAAAAAATAATGGATATAATTACTAAGCAAAAATATAAAGTAATTATGGTTTTAAATAAGGCCGATTTAGGTAAAAAATATATAAGTTCTTATATAGATTTATGGCAGGATAAGATAAAAATACTAGGTAATAAAGATCCTTTAACATATTACATCCCTGTTTCGGCATTAACAAAAATAAATATGGAGAAATTAAAGGGCGCTATATTAGAATTAACTCCAGCCGGGAAGCCTTTCTACGATCAGCAAACCTTGACTGATTTTCCAGCTAAATATCGAGCTGCAGATATAATTAGGGAAAAGATTTTTGTAAAAACCAAGCAAGAAATACCTCATGCGGTTGCAGTCGGGGTAAAAGAGATTCAAGCCAAAGAAAGGATCGTTTATATTGCGGCTCAGATATACATACAAAGAGATTCACAAAAAAAGATTATTATCGGTAAACAGGGAAAATTGTTAAAAGAAGTTGGGCAAGAAGCACGGCGAGATTTAGAAGATGTATATAAGAAAAAAGTATACCTGGAATTATGGGTAAGAACAGAAAAAGATTGGCAAAGTAATCCGAGGATATTGCAAGATTTGGGTTACTGGATAAAGTAATAGGAGAAATTCTCAATAGATCCGAAGCAGTTAAGAAAAAATTAAATTTGGCCTCTCAACTGGAATTCGTAGCTGCGATAGCTGTGGGCTTTTCAAAAAACCAACCTAACTTTAAGGAGCGCAAACCCTCAGAAGATTTACTTCTTAGCAACCAAGATTAAATATTCAATGAATTTAAAAACAAATTATTTGCTTGACGAATCAAAGAGAAGTAGTAAAATTTTTCTAATAAAATTTTACTAGTAGGTATAAATTATGCAAATTAGCCAATTATTAGACAAAAGAGCAAACAAAACTCCGGATAAATCAGCGATTATATTTTCTGGAGAAAAGATTAGCTTTTCTAAACTTAAAGAGAAATCTTTTGCAGTTGCTGATTTCCTAAAGAGTAAAGGAGCAGAAAAAGAAGATAGAGTTGTTTTCTTTTTACCGAACAATCCTTTTTTTGTTTATTCTCTTTTGGGAGCTTTATCTGCCCGGTGTTCAATAGTGCCTCTTGATTTTATGCTTA
This sequence comes from uncultured Planctomycetia bacterium, assembly GCA_964605645.1. Taxonomy (GTDB): domain Bacteria; phylum Omnitrophota; class Gorgyraeia; order Duberdicusellales; family 4484-171; genus PXAH01. The sequence continues at coordinate 37,164 of CAZSDJ010000005.1, read as the reverse complement.
CCGAAGAAGAAATAATAAATATTATAAATCATTGCCAAGCAAAATTTTTATTTATCAAATCAAAACAAAATATTGAGATTAAAAATATAAAAGATAAATGCCACAGTTTAGTTGAAGTAGTTAGATTAGATGAAAAAGTAAGTTTTTTATTTGGAAAAAACAATTTAACTAATAAACAAGGCCAAGATTATTTTTCAAAAATAGACCCAAATCAACTCTCGTCTATATTTTATACTTCCGGTTCAACAGGACACCCCAAAGGGGTAATGCTAACGTTTGCTCACTTCAATAATCCGCCGGAGGTGATAAATTATCATCTTGATTTATCAGAAGAGGATATAAATATTTGTGCAGGGCTCCCTTTTTCTCATATCGGGGGGTTTGATGCTATTCCGCTGATGCTTTATTATGGCTCGACCTTGGTTTTAATGGAAAGATTTCAGCCACTTGAACTTTTTAAAAATATAAGCCAATATAAACCGACTTTAATTTGGCTTGTCCCGCCGATGTATATAGCTATTCTTTCTTTAAAAGATTATAGTAGTTTTGATTTATCATCGTTAAGGTATGTAGTTGTTTTTGGTGCACCTTCATCTTCGTTGTTGATGAAAAAGTTTCGCAAAATTTGTCCTAAAGCAAAAATTTTAAATGGTTGGGGGATGACCGAAACTGCGGCTCCTAACTGTGTTTTGCCGCCAGAGATAGAAAAAATTGAAAGTATAGGGAAATTTACCCCGGCTATGGAGGCAAAAATTGTTGATCGAAATCAAAATCAAGTGGGTGCGGGTAAAGAAGGCCATCTCTGGGTTAAAGGGAAAGCAGTAATGAAAGGTTATTATAAAGAATCTGATCTTACAAGGGAGGTTCTAACCGGAGACGGTTGGCTAAAAACAGGAGATCTTGCTAAATTTGATAAAGACGGCCTTTATTATATAGTGGGCCGGATCAAGGATATGATTAAGGTGGCCGGAGAAGTTGTAAATTCAATTGAGGTTGAGGAAATAATCAGCAGGCTTCCTGAAGTAGCAGAGGCAGCTGTAGTTGGTGTTTTAGATAAATTAAGAGGAGAAGTGCCTAAAGCTTTTGTAGTTATAAAAGAAGGTAATCAGTTGTCAGAAGAAGATTTAATACAATACTTGAGAAACAAAATAGCTCATTTTAAGATACCTCATTATTTTGAATTTATTAAACAGCTGCCCAGAAACAGAGTTGGAAAAGTTAACAAAAAAGAGTTGAATATAAAGAGGATAGATTAATTATGATGCAGCGTAAGGTTCACATGAGCCCGCAAGATTTGTTAGATTCATTACAGTTTCGGCCGGGAGATTTTGGTAAAATTGCTTTAGTTAGCGGCCAAAAGCAAAGGGCTCAATTGTGTTTAAAACACATCGAAAACCCTGTTAAAAATTTTACCTTTTTAGGCTATACTTTTTGGACAGGAAATTATAAGGGCAAGAAAATTACAGTTGGTAACGGCGGCTTTTATGCCCCTGATTCTGCTTTTGTTACTGAATTGTTGGCACAAGGAGGTATCGATACTTTAATTAGATTAGGTTCTTGTGGCGCATTGAGAGAAGAGATTGGAGTCGGAGATTATATTGTAGCAGATCAAGCGATAAGAGGAGATGGAGCCACTAAATATTATGTAGAAGATGATTTTATACCTAAAGCTGATCAAAAAATTAGTAAAATAGTTGAAGATGCAGCTAGCAAAAGTTTTCCCGTACATAAAGGGGCCGTCTGGACTACAGATGCACTTTTTAAAGAGACAAAAGAGATAGTTAATTCTTATATAAAAAAAGGGGCAATTGCAGTTGATATGGTTACCTCTCCTTTTTTAACTTTAGCTAATCTTTATCAGAAAAAAACAGCGGCAATTCTTTCGGTTTCAGATAATCTCATTACGGGAGAGCTTGGTTTTAACAATTATAAATTTTTTGAAAGTCAATTAAAAATGGTAGAGTTGGCCTTTGACGCTGTTGAAAAATTAGAGGAGTAAAATATGGAAATAAAATGGAATGATTCAACTAAAGCTAAGTTTAACAAGGTTATTCATTCGTTACCCCAATTTCACAGAACAATTGCAGAAAAATTAGTATATCAAAAAGCCGAAGAGTTAGCTCGTCAACGCAAATCCCAGTTTGTTGAGGATAAAGATTTAATTCAGGCTTTTTTTCAAGAGGTGCCGCCTGCATTTCGGGAAATGATGGAAAGACTGTTTACTCATCTTGATATTGATTTTTCAAAATATGTTAAACAGGAAAAAAAATGCGAATAGCAATTTTAGGTTGCGGGGCGATTGGCGGATTGTTTCTGGGGCATCTTACCATGATTGAAAAAAATATTGTAGGGGTGGTAAGAAGCCAACAAAAAGAAGCATTGAAAAAAGAAGGGTTGGCCATTCAAACAGAGTCTGAGACAACAAGAATCAAGGTAAATGTAGATACCCAACTGAAAGAGCCGGTGGATTTAGCTATTTTTGCTACCAAAACGAATGATTTAAAACAAGCAATAGAGTCAAATCTTGATTATTTAGGAGATGCTATAGTGGTCTCAACCCAAAATGGTATTAGAGCGGATCAGATATTAAATAATTTTTTTCCCGCTGAAAAAATTATTACAACTATTGTAATGTTCGGAGCTACTTTTTATCCTCCTCAAAAAGTTGTTTGTAATTTTCCCGGCAAACTTATTCTGGGTAATGTTTTCAATAAAGAAGTTAAAGAATTTTCCAAAGTAAAAGAAATCTTAGGCACTGTTTTTGGCCTAGAGTCTGTTGATAACATAAAAGGTGCAAAGTACCTTAAATTATTTATAAATTTAAATAATTGTATACCGGCTATATTAGGTAAATCAATGCAGCAAGTGTTTACAGATTTAGAAATTGCTAAATTAGCTGTAAAATTAAACAAAGAAGCTTACCGCGTGGTAAAACAAGCAGCTATTCAGTTAGAAAGTTTACCTAATTATCCTAAAGAACGGATTGAAAATTTAGTTTTAATGCCTATTGATCAGGCCGCGGGGCTTTTTTCAAAAATAATGGTTAATTTAAGTAAAGAGCCTTTATATGGCTCAATTTTGCAAAGCATTCAAAGAGGAAAACTTTCGGAAATTGATTATATAAACGGAGAGATTGTTCAACTGGCAAATGATAACAATCAAAAAGCACCTCTCAATAAAGAAATAGTTCGGCTAGTGCACAAGGTAGAAAAAGAAGATTTTTTATCAAAACAGGAATTTTTGGCTAAGATTGGAGGAGTAGAAAATGAAAAATAAAAAAGAGGATTATTGTACAGCTAATTGTAAAGATATTAATACGCCCTTTCCCAGATTAAAAGTAACTTGTACCGGAGTTTTTGGAGAATGTTATCATGGCTACGAAGTAGGTGATGAATTGATTTTAGGAGACTTTACTCACCCGCCGAAGCATTTTTGCCTTGGCCTTGCCCATTCACTCTTTCCACCTGCTTATGCTTTAAGTTTTGGCGCAAAATTTCCTTTTATGGAAAACCAAAAGTCATTAAAGGTGACCTGTCCCGATGGTGGTAAAGCTGAGTTTTTAGTTGAATTATTAGACAAAGAAGGAAAAGTTGATTTTATCCCTAAAGACCCAAACCATAAAGGGCCAAATCCTAAAAAGATGGAAATAGAAGTAGTTAAGGCCAAAGGTAGGTGTGCATACAAATATAAAGTTGGTGATAAGTGGGATATCGTGGGATTGAAATGTATTGAAGGATTTTGTGGAGCGGCTTGGCATACTGCTTTTCCGGCTCTTTTTGCGCTTAATTTTGACGCCCAGTTCTCTTTCATGGAGGATAAAAATTCGATAGATACAGTAACTTGTCCCGATGGCGGCAATATTGTGTTTAAAGTAAAAAGAATTGAAGATGCGAAAGAACGCGAATGAATAGATGCGAAATAACGCGAATAAAATTAGCGTTTATTTGTTGAGAATCAGCGTTTATTCGCGTTATAAAGGAAGGTATAAAAAATGAAAAGAGTAGTAATTACAGGGATTGGAGTTATTTCAGCTGCAGGTGAAGATAAAAATGAATTTTATAATAATTTAATTGAAGGTAAGCCTTGCATCGAACGAGTAGAAAATTTTGATGTAAGCTTATTTAATTCAAAAATTGCTTCTCAGGACTTAAATTTTAATCCGGAAAATTTTGGGATTAAAGATCATTATCGGATGGATCGATACGTTCAATTTGGGATTGCTGCCGCCAAGCAAGCGGTTCAGGATGCAAATATAGATTTATCAAAATTAAATTTAAAAAAAACAGGCGTTATTTTAGCAAATGCTATTTGCGGAACCCGTTTTATGGAAGAAGAATTTTTATTGGTTACCGACTGGGGAAAGAATCCGATTGATCCTCGGAAAGGAAGGCCTTATTTATATGATGCGGCAATGTTCAATACACCAAGTGCTGAAATTTCTGCAATTTTTGGGACACAAGGCATCAATACAACAATTTCAACCGGCTGTACTGCTGGTACTGATTCGTTGGGTTTTGCTTATGAATTAGTAAAAGAAGGCCGGCAAGATTTAGTGATAGCGGGAGCCAGTGAAGCACCGATTACTCCGGTTACTTTTGGTGCCTTTGATGTTGTTAATGTTTTAGCTAAAAATAATCAAGAGCCGCATCAAGCAAGCCGCCCTTTTGACAACAAGCGCAATGGTTTTGTGATTTCAGAAGCAGCTGGAATTTTAATCATGGAAGAATTAGAACATGCTCAGAAACGAGGTGCTCATATTTATGCAGAAGTAAAAGGATTTGGAACCACTTGCAATGCTTATCATATGACTGATTTACCGCCGGATGGACGCCCGATGGCCCTTTCTATGGAGCAAGCTATCAAAGAGGCGAAAATAGCCAAGAAAGAAATTAACTATATTAATGCTCATGGATCTTCGACTCGCCAAAATGATGTTTTTGAAACAGATGCTTATAAAAAAGTTTTTAAAGAACTTGCTTATCAGATCCCAATTAGCTCAATTAAGTCTATGGTCGGCCATCCTTTAGCTGCAGCTAATACAATTGAAAGTGTATTGTGTTGTATGGCGTTTGAGAAAGGCTATCTTCCTCCTACAATAAACCAAGAAGAGCCTGATCCAAAATGTGATCTAAATTATATCCCTAATAAAAAAATAAAATTAATGCCGGAATATATATTAAAAACAAGTAGTGGTTTTTCGGGGATTCATTCAGCTATTGTATTTAAAAAGTGGAAATAAAAGAACGCGAAAAAACGCGAATCGAAGACGCGAAAAAAAATTGCGTTTATTTGTTAAAAAATTGCGTTTATTCGCGTTATAAATAAGGAGTTTTATAAATGAAGGAAAAAGTTGCCATAACCGGAGCCGGGGTTGTTTCTCCGTGCGGCCTAAAAAAAGAAACTTTTTGGGCTAATTTAAAAAAAGAAAAATCTGTTGTTGAAGAAGTTGATCGGTTTGATTCAAAAAATTATCCTTCACGGATTGCCGGGCAAGTCGGCCAGCTTGATTACTATACACATCTTTCCAAAAGATTAACTAAAAAAATTGATATTTTTTCTCATATGGCACTTGTTGCCTCAGAACAGGCAATCATAGATTCTCAGATGAAGTTGGACGATATTGACAAAGAAAGAGTTGGCGTATTTATGGGAAATGCTTTAGGAGGCTGGCTTTTTGCCGAAACTGAATTAAGGGATATGTATATTGAAGGCCGGGAAGGAATTTCTCCCTACATGGCATCTGCTTGGTTTCCGGCTGCTCCCCAGGGCCAAATTACAATTTACTACGGTTTTAAAGGTTATAGTAAAACCACGGTTTCTGACAAAGCCTCTTCAGCTTTGGCTCTTTGGTACGGAGCAAAAACGATTAAAGAAAAAAAGAATGATTATGTGGTAGCCGGCGGGATGGAAGCACCGATTACTCCTTACGCTTTACTTTCGGCAAATTGCCGCGGTGATTTATCAAAAAATAATACCAGGCCCAAAGAAGCATATAAGCCTTATGATTTATATCGGGATGGTTTAGTTTTAGCCGAGGGTGCCGCTACAGTTATTTTAGAGAGCCAAACTCAAGCCGAGCAAAGGAAAGTGCCAATTTATGGGTACTTAGAAGGTATTGGTTTTTCTTCCGACGGTTATCATTATGCAAGGTATAGCCCTGATTCGGAAAATTTAGAATATGCTATTTGCCAATGCTTAAACGATGCCGGCTGGCAAAAAAAAGATGTAGATTATATCTGCTTAGATGCAGAATCTACAACAATTGGAGACTATCTTGAAACAAAGGCCTTAAAAAATGTGTTCGGCAATCAAATTAATCAAATAGCCTTAAGCGCACCCAAAAGCATGTATGGAAATTTATTGGGGGCCCAAACTGCAATTGATTTAATTACTACTTTATTTTCCATGAAAAATAACTTAGTTTTACCGACGATTAATCATTCGATGCCGGATCCTTATTGTGACTTAAATTATACCCCTAATAAATCAGTAGAAAAACAGATAGATAAGGCCTTAATTATTGCTCGGGGCCGCGGCGGAATAAATATGGTATTAGCAGTAGAAAAGGGTTAATGGTTTAAAGTTTAAAGTTATAAGGAGGGAAGATGGACTTAAAAGAGGAAGTCAAAAAAGTGATTGCAGATACTTTAGAGGTAGGGATTGAAGAAGTAGAAGATGGTAAGAATTTATATGATTCAATTGGTGTTGATTCTACAGAGATGGTTGAAGTTTGTGTGGCCTTAGGAAAACATTTTGGCACCAAAATTCAAGCTAATGAAGTTAATAAAGATTCAATTCCAGAAGATATAGTAAAAATAATTGAACAAAAAAAAGAAGGTAATTGATAATTATGAATTTAATAGATTTAAGTCTACCAATTGATGATCAAGCTTTTGAGGTTCACCCCTTAAGGATAGAACGTACTTCACATAAGGAAGGAGTAGAGAAAGTAAATAAAGTGATAATGTCTCGAACTCCCGAAGGACAACAAGATTATCAAGATGGTAAACGAATAATTAAAAAAGAACAACTTCCCAATGGCGAATTTCTTTCACTGGAGATGGTTTATTCTTCAGTTCACAGCGGAACTCACCTGGATTATTCTTATCATTACGGCAGTAGCTGCGAGGGCAAACCATCAAAAACTGCCGATCAGATACCTTTAGAATTATGTTATAAAGATGCTGTTAAGATAGATTTAACTGACAAGAAAAAAGAAGAGGTAATAACCGGTAAAGACCTCAAGCAAGGTTTAGAAAAAATAAATCATACCTTAAAGCCGTTACAGATAGTTTTACTTTATACCGGTTCTGACAAATTATTCGGCGGCCCGGAATATTTTTCTGATTACCCCGGGATTGATATATCAGCTATAGATTATTTGTTAGATAACGGGATAAAAGTGTTTGGTGTTGATACAATGGGTATTGACCGGCCTTATAAATTCATGATGAAGTATTTTTTAGAAAAAAAAGAAGCAAAATTTCTTTGGCCGGCTCATTTTCATGGAAGGGATAGAGAATTTATCCATATTGAAAGGCTTGCTAATTTAGATAAATTACCTGATTATGGATTTAAAGTAATTTGTTTTCCGGTTAGAATCAGAAAAACCGGTGCTGCCTGGGCGAGGGCAGTAGCAGTGATTGATAATTAGCAGGAGAAATTCTAAATTAAAATTAATATTTTTTGTTTTGGATTTGAAGTTTTTAGATTTTAGGTTTATTTAGGATTTAGGATTTAGAGTTTAGGATTTTAAACAAAGAGGAGGTTTGACATGGCTCATACTGTAAATTCAATTGTGATTAATGCACCGTATAGTAAAGTTTTTGATATTAGTAATGATATTTCGCGTTGGAAAGAATTATTTGATGAGTATACCGGCTCAGAGGTTATTTCGCAAGAAGGAAATAAAATTACTTTTAAGTTAACCCACCAGAACGGTAATAGCTGGACTTCATACCGGTTACTGTTTAAAGAACATATGTTTGCTTATGCGGAAAAACAAGATCCAAAGTTTCCTTTTCAATATATGAAAATAATTTGGCTTTACCGTGAAGTTGATCAAGGGGTTGAGATAACTTGGATTCAAGATTTTACTATGGATAAAAAAGCTAAATTTAGTGACCCAAAAGTAGAAGAGATTATCAATCAACATTCACAAAAAAATTTAAAAAATTTTAAAGAAGCAATAGAAAAAGAAGCTAATCAATAATGATTAAAACTCAGAGAAAGACTTTTCTTTTTTTATCCAGTTTAGCTTTTATTTTGTCGTTCAGTGTTCAGGCTACAGCAGCGCTTTTACCTACTTTAGCAGAATATTTCAACCAAAATCCGGTTAAAGTGGGTAAATTGATTTGGATTTATATGTTACCTTATGGGCTTTGTGCATTAATCTGGAGCCCTTTAAGCCGGAAATTTTCGGTGAAAAGGATCTTGCTTTTTTGCTTAACTTTTTTTTCAATTGCTGCTTTTGAAGTTGCTCTTTCTCGTAATTTATTAGCAGCATTTATCGGCCGGTTGGGGATGGGGGTCTTTGGTTCCGCTCTTATCCCTTTAAGCTTAATTACAATCGGGAAAGAGTGTGATAGCAAAGAACGCCCCAAGCATGTTGGATTATTTTTTTCAATTGGATTTGGTTCCGGGCTTTTAGGTGTTTTTTTAAGCGGGATTTTACCGTGGCGGTTAATTTATGGAATCCCTGCTGTATTAGGGATAGGTGCTTGTTTGTTTGGTATTAAACATTTAGATGATATCGATTTTCGGGGTAAATTTAAAATCAGCTATTTAGCTACTTTTAAAGATAAAAGCGCTTTAAAATTATTTTCTTTTATTTTTATTTTGAGTTTTTTATATCACAGTATCCATCAATGGCTGGGAGTTTATTTAGCGAAAGAATATAATTTTAGCCAATTCTTGGTAAGTTCTGCTTTAACTCTTTCCGCAATAGCGGCAATTTTTTCTGAGAGTATCGGAGGATTTTTATCGTCACGTTTCGGGTCATCAAACATTGCTTCCCTAGGATTGTTGAGTATGGTATTATTTCTAATCTTTTCTTTAATGACGGGGATGCCGCAAGCTATATTTTTTCTGATTATTTTTTGGGGGTTGGGTTGGGCTTTTAATCATGTCGGATTATCATCATATTTAACGGGACTGCCTGATAAATATTTAAGAGATGCTTCCAGTTTAAATAGTTCCCTGCGTTTTGTCTCCGGCGGTATCGGAACTTATTTAGGAGGGCAAGCAATCGCTAAATTTGGTTTTTCCGTTCATTTTATAATTGTGGGAATTTTAATTTTGATCATTGCATTTTTAATTAAAAAAACTTTAATAGTGAGTAAATCTGTTGAATGGGAGGGAAAAAATGGTTAGTTTAAAAGGTAAAATTGCAATTGTAACCGGAGCAACAGGAGGGATTGGTAGAAATATAGTAGAAGGATTAGCTAGTAAAAAAATAAAACTTGTACTAGCGGGCCGCCGGGAAGAAAAATTAAAATCATTAGAAGAAGAATTTTCAGATAAAACAGAGATATTAACTGTTAGGTGTGATGTTACAAAAAAAGAAAATTTAGAAAATTTAATTAATAAAACAAAAGATAAGTTTGGGAAAATTGATATTTTAATCAATGGAGCCGGGGTATCTAGCCAGCATCCTTTTTGGAATCAACCGGTTGGAGATATTGAAAAAATTATCTGGACTAATTATTATAGTTATGTAATGTTATCAAGATTAGTTGTGCCAATTATGAAAGAAAATAATTCTGGCCATATTGTAAATATTACTTCTGGTTCGGTGATGGTTGATCCGCCGCCCAGAAATTTCATAGTCTATACTTCCTTAAAAGTAGCATTACGAGCTTTTGCTAAAGGCCTTTTTTGGGAAATGCGTGATTTTGGGATCAAGGTTACTTCAATTTTTCCCGGTGTAACTCGGACCCCTTTAACGGGAAAATTAAAAAATATAACCGAAGACCGGTTGATTGAACCAAAGGCAGTAGCAGATACGGTTTTATTTGCATTAGGGCAGCCAAAAAACACTAATCCTTTAGAATTGGCAGTGATTAATCAGCAAACACCTTGGACAAAACCAGTGATTCCATTTAAGCAGGATCACCCTGAAAACGCGAAAGAACGCGAATGAAAGACGCAAAAGAACGCGAATGGAAAAAATTAAGAAAAGTATATTATATAAAGAGTTATCTTATAAAATTGTAGGTTGTATCTATGAAGTTTATAATAAAATTGGATCAGGGTTTAAAGAATCTATATATCAAAATTCTTTAAATATAGAGTTTAAAAGAAAAAATATTAATTTTGAAAATCAACCTAGATTGCCAATATTTTATAAAGATAAAAGAGTAGGGTTTTATGTTCCTGATTTTGTAGTAGATGATAAAATTATAATTGAGTTAAAATCAGTAGAATTTATGCCAAAAATTCATGAATCACAACTTTACAATTATCTTAAAGGGACAAAATATAAATTAGGATATATTATTAATTTTGGTAGTAGTAAAATTGATATAAGACGGCGGATATACGAAAAAGCGGCTAAAAAGAATTAGCGTTTATTAGTATTTCAAGCTAGCGTATTAACTATATTAGCGTTTATTTGCGTTTAAAAAGGAGGAAAAATGAATGTATTATTTGTTACACCGAAATTAGGAGCTTGGGCTACTCACGGAAAACATCTCGGGCCTAACCAGCTTTATGCCCAGTGGGCGGCATTTGTCCGAGAAAAAGGGTTTAAAAATTTAGAAGTTCTTGATTGCCGAGCCCATGAGATAGAGATGGATCAAATGTTTGAGATGATTAAAGAAAAAAATCCGGAGGTAGTAGTAATTGGAGATATGCTTCATTCTTATGGAGGATTTGGTATTATCCACTATTTCCTAAAAACAGCCGAAGGGATAAAAAATATTTTACCGAATGCAAAGATAATATTGGGAGGGCTTTGGTTTTCATCAATGCCTCAATATTCTCTTGATAAATATCCTTTTATTGATTATGTAGTTATGGCCGAAGAAGAAGCATTTTGTGATTTATTGGCAGCGATTGAAAAAGGACAAACTGTTACTGAAATAGCAGGAGTTGCTTCTCGTGAAAACGGAAAAGCCGTATTAGGCCCACATCGAACCTTGCAAAAAGATTTAGACTCCCTTCCCTTACCGGCTTATGACTTATTTCCTATGGAAAAATATGTTGGCCATACTCATTGGAAGCCATTTGTGGAAATGGTGACTTCGCGCGGCTGTCCTTCTGCTTGTACATTTTGTTATGAGTGGGATCAATATGACCCCAGGCACCCTGAAGATTTTCTAAGTTGGCGGGCTAAATCACCAGAAAGGGTAATGGAAGAATTGGAAGTCCTCCACCACCGGTATGGGGTAAAAGTTGTTGTAATCCAAGATGATAATTTTAATGTTGACCCAGAGAGAGTTGAAAAATTTTGTAAAATAAAATTAGAAAAAGAAAATCCCATAAAATGGGTATCTCTAGGGCGAGCAATAGATTGGACTAACTGTGAGCAAATTTTACCGCTGATGAAAAAGTCCGGCTTGTTTATGGGAGTTTTTGGGATCGAGGTGACTACCAAAGAAGAATTAAAACAAATTGCAAAAGGAATCACTATTGAACAAATTAAGAAAACAATTGATATCTTAAGAAGTCAAGATATAGCTATTGTTGCTGATATTATGATGGGGTTTGACGAAGATACTGAGGCCAAAATTAAAAGTAGATATGAATTCACGGATTTAGTAGATCCTGACATTCTTTGGATTGGCTATGTAACCCCTGCTCCTAATTCACCGATTTGGCGCCAAAGAGTCAAGCGGGGAGAATTAAATCCTGATGATATTGATTTTCTAAAATGGGATTTTCTTCATCCGGTGATGTCAACTAAACATTTATCGATTGAAGATTATGGTAGGTTAGGTTCTTGGTGTATGCGTGAATTTTATTCAAAGCCGGGAAGGATTCAAAGAATAATGACTAGTAATTTTGATCCGCTTGCTAAGCTTTGCTTTCAAGATGTTATGCAAGGGGTAACGAAATGGGAAGAAGGCGCGATGAAAGGGGAAAAACACGTTTGATTTACGACGCACACATTCACTTTATTCCTAAAAGTTTATCAGAGCACACTTCTTTTTATAAAGGGGTATGGACTGACCAAGAAAAACTTTTTGATTATCTAGAAACTAACAACATCGAAAAAGCTTTACTTACCTATCCCTCTACAGATGCTTATCTTAAATTGGGTAAAGAAAAAGTGTGTAAAATTTATAATCAAGCCTTAGAACAATTGGTGAAAGAAAATCCTAAAATAATTGCAGCCGGTTTAATTAACATTGAAAAATTAAATATAGAAAATCAAGCACAAGCTTTAGCGGATAAAGGTTTTAAAGCAATTAATATTTCTTCTAGTTATCACGGTAAATTCTTAATTAAAGAACAATTACCTTTATTTAGACAAGCAGAAGAATTAAAGATGCCGATATTTGTTCACCCTCAAACTATTAACCCTATTGGTTTTGAAAGAGTTAAAGACCCTCTGTTGATGCCGGTTTTAGAATATAGCTTCGAATCTTCAATGTTTATGGGTTTACTGATGACAGAAGGTATTTTAAAGAATTTTGAAACTAAATTTATATTTTCATCCTTAGGAGGAGTTATCCCTTTTTTAAAGGAAAGGTTTGATCGAGTTTATAGAATGTTGCTTAGTCGCAATATTGTGAAAGATCTGGGAGATATACCTTCTGAAATTTTGAAAAAAGTTTATGTTGATACATCAGGGGCAAGTTTTGAAAATATTAAAATTGCTCTTGATCTTTTTGGTTCAGATCATATTCTTTGGGGCTCAGACTATCCGGTTAACCCTCCTGTTAGAGATAATATAGAAATGCTGAATAAGCTAGGGGATTTAAAAAATAAAATTGTTTATCAAAATTTTAAAAATTTATTTAGATTATGAAAAAAATAAAAACTTCACCTCTTTTTTGGCCGATAGAACTTAAAAAAGATTATATTTTAGTCTTAGACGAAACGAGGCTTCCACAAAAAACTGTTTATATAAAAATTAAAAATTATCGCCAAGCTGTTTCAATTATAAAACAGATGAAGACTCGTGCAGTGGGCCAGGTTCTTTTGGTAATGTATACATTTTTATTTATTTACAGAAAGAATAGAAATAAGAAGCCGAATATTATCAAAGAAAAATTGAAAAAAACTGCAGTTAGTTTTAATTCTGCCCGGCCAACCCTTTCTTTTAAATATTTAACTGATATGGTGATAGCTTGGTCGGAAAACATCACTGGATTAGAGCAAAAAATTACAGGGTTTTTAGAGATGCTAAGAAATAAGCGGATGCAACAGGCCGAAGCTATGGCTAAAATCATAAAAGATCAGGATGTTATTTTAACTCATTGTAATTTAAGCGGCCTTATCCCTTTAATTGGAAAGTTTTGTTCTCAAACCAATAAAAAGATTAGTTTTTATGTAACTGAAACTCGCCCTTTTCTTCAAGGCTTAAAGTTAACTGCTTGGGAGTTGCAGCGAGAAGGTTTTGATGTAACTGTTATTTGCGATAATATGGTAGCTCAAGTAATGAAAGAGGGAAAGATTGATAAGGTTATTGTGGGAGCAGATAATTTAGCTAAAAATGGGGATATCGCCAATAAAATCGGGACTTATCAAATTGCTTTATTGGCTAAAAAGTTTAAAATTCCCTTTTATGTGGTTTGTCCGCCGGAATCTTCTGCTAAATCAGGAAAAGATATAAAAATTGAAATAAGGCCGGATAAAGAATTATTTAAAGTCGAATCTAAAACTATTGCTTCTTCCGGTATAAAAGGGTATTATCCCGCTTTCGATATTACACCGAATAATTTAATTACAAAACATATTTATATGGAGGTCTAGATGGCTAACCAAGAAAAAATTTTAGCAGAAAAAATTATAAATATGGGAAAGCGTCTTTATGCGCGAGGCCTTGCCGTGGCAAGTTCCGGAAATCTGAGTATTAAATTATCAGATCAAGAAATTCTGATTACCGGGGCGCAAGCGCAATTAGCTGACCTACAATTTTCTGACATTGTAAAAGTAGATATTACAAATGATAAAAAAGAAAGCAACAAAGATCCTTCCTCTGAACTCTCCTTACATAAATTAGTTTATAAGAATTTTAAAGATAGTGTAGTTATTCATTGTCACCCGCCTTTAATTAATGGCTATTTTGCGGTTTGCGATAGTTTAGAAGCTTTGACTTTTGAGACTAGATTTTATCTGGGCAATGTTCCGGTAGTAAAGCAAGAGACTCCCACTGTTACAAAACCAACTGAAGTTATTGATGCTTTAAAGCTATCAAACATTGTAGTTTTAAAGAATCACGGGGTGATTGCTATTTCCGATGATTTTTCCAAAGCTTTAGCTTTAGTTGAAACTTTAGAAGAAGCGGTAAAGAGTGCAATTGTTGCCAAAATTTTTAAACAAAACAATTTCCTTAAACAAGAAGAAGAGGTTAAAGAAGAAACCAAAAGCGGCCAAACATATCCTATGTTTTCTCCTGATCACATAAAAAAAATTGTAGAATTGGTAAATGAAGATGATTTTATCTTACAAAAAGGAAAAGAGCTTGGCTTGACTGTTGAACTGGCGATTAAACTAGATGGTTCAGATAAGGCCTATAAATTTAATTTTAAAGAAGGAAGAATCAAAAAATTAGAATTTAATGCAGAGGCTCCTTTTGTTATTTCTGCCTCAAGCCAAGTTTGGCAAGAGGTTTTTTCAGGAAAGCTTGATCCTTTTGTGGCTGTAACCCAAGGCAAAATGGACCTAGACGGCCAATTGGGGCAGTTATCGAAGTGGTATGTTCCTTTTAGTCGATTGTTTGAATTATTTAAAGCGGTCAAGTTTAAGGAGTCCAAGTAAAATGGAAGAATATACTTCTTTTATAAACGGACAATTCATAAAGGGCAGACAAAAGAAAGAAATTATTAATCCCTCCAACCGAGAAACTATTGCATCTGTATATTTAGCTAACAAACAAGATATAAAAGATGCGATTAATGCAGCTAACAATGCTTTTTACAAAGGGCCTTGGAAGGATTTTAGCCTAGCACATCGTAAAGCAATATTATTAAAAATATCAGAAGGGATACTGGCGAAAGCAAAAGAACTAGCCGAATTAGAAAGTGTTAATACCGGAAAACCAATCAAAGAAACAACTTTTATGGACATGCCATCGAGTGCACAAAGTTTTAAATATTTTGCGAATAATTTAGAAAAGTTTTTAGATCAAGAGCAAATAACTATCAATACTAAAATTGCACAAGCAAAAAGTGATTTAATCAGAGAACCACGGGGTGTTGTCGCATTGATTACGCCTTGGAATTACCCGCTTTTGATTGCTTCTTGGAAAATTGCCCAGAGTTTAGCTGCCGGGAATTCAGTTATTTTAAAACCGGCAACCCTGACTCCTTTAACTGTATTAGAATTGGCTAAAATAAGCAGAGAAGCCGGACTTCCTGAAGGTGTGTTTAACGTTTTAGTTGCTGAAGGGGATATAACCGGAGAGGTCTTGTGCACAGATAAAGGCATAGATATGATTTCTTTTACCGGTTCTAACCCTGTTGGCCAAAAAATTATCGAACAATCTTCGAAAAATATAAAGAAAACAATTATGGAATTAGGCGGTAAATCTGCCAGTTTAGTTTTACCTGATGCAGATCTCGACCAGGCAGTAAATGGCTGCCTTTGTTCTCTATTTTTAAACCAAGGGCAAATGTGTACGGCCACTTCTCGAATCCTTGTTCACCAAGATATCTATGAACAATTTAAGAATAAATTAAAAGAACGGACAGCAAAAATAAAATTAGGTGATTCATTAGATTTTCAAACTCAAATGGGGCCGTTGATGTCTAATTTGCAACGGGAAAAAATCGTATCTTTTGTTGGCAAAGCAAAAAAAGAAGGCTTAAATATTATAATTGGAGGAGAAATTCCCAAGAATAAAGAATTAGAAAAAGGATTCTTTTTTGAGCCGACCTTGGTTGAAGGAGTAGGGCCTGATTCAGCACTTTTCCAAGAAGAGATTTTTGGGCCGGTTGCCACTTTAACTAAATTTTCTTCAGTTGACCAAGCAATAAATTTAGCCAATAATTCTGAGTTTGGATTGGCTGCCTCGATTTGGACAAAAGATAAAGAAAAAGCCAAAGAAATAGCCAAAAGAATTTGTGCCGGCACTATTTGGATAAATACCTACGGCATGTTTTTCGATCAGCTCCCCTTTGGCGGATTTAAAAAAAGCGGTTTTGGCAAAGAATTAGGCAAAACCGGATTTCTCGAATATACCCGCCTCAAAAATATGATAACCGATCAAACTAAAGATTCAAAGCCTTTAGTGAGCCACTGGTATGGCTTTTAATCCTAAGACGCATTTCCAGACGCTTTTGATATCTATTTGCAGCTCAGTAAGTTACAGAACAAACATTTTATTTTTATACATTTAAAATTAATTAATGGTGAAGAGTGTTTAAGCGTCTAAAATTACTATATTTGTTGTGTAACCTATTGAGAACAAGGGGTTTATCAAAAGCGTCTGGGTTTTGCTGGGTTTTGGGTTTTTAGTTGCAATTTTAGTTATCTTTTTTATAATAACAGTGGAATAAGTGTAATTATGAATTGTATATATAATTTTACTTTAGAAGAGCTAAAGAAAGAGTTAATCCAAAGGGGATTTTCTGCTTATCGGGCTAAACAAATTTTTAATTGGATTTATAAAAGAAGGATTAGAAATTTTTTAAAAATGACAAATATTTCTGAAGAACAGAGGAAAAAATTAAAGAATATTTTTTATTTTCCAGAGTTTAAAATCTTAAAAAAAGAAAAATCTAAAGATGGGAGTAGAAAGTTTTTATTCCAATTAGCTGATCAAGAAACTATTGAATCGGTTTTAATCCTTGCAAAGGCAAGGACTACTTTATGCGTCTCAACTCAAGTAGGGTGTAAATTTAATTGTAAGTTTTGTGCAAGCAAAACCGGAGGTTTTATAAGGAATTTAGAGACTTTTGAGATTATCAATCAATATCTGGAATTATCTAAAGAATATAATATAACAAACATTGTCTTTATGGGTATTGGTGAGCCGTTGGATAATCTTAAAAATGTTTATAAAGCTATAAAAATATTAACAGAGCCGTTGGGAATTAACTTTACAAACAAGAGAATTTCTGTATCTACTTGTGGGCTGGTTCCGGAAATTAAAGAATTGGCTGATTTAAATTTAGGAATAAAATTTTCACTTTCATTGCATGCAGCAGTTGATGAAAAACGAACTAAAATAATGCCCATAAATAAAAAATACCCTTTAGGCCAATTGGTGGAATCTCTACGCTATTACCAAAAAAAACAAAAATATCCTGTTACTTTTGAGTATGTAATGATTAATAATTTTAATTTAGAAGAAAGTGATGCAAAAAAATTAGCAAAGTTAGTTAATCAAACCGGAGCAAAACTTAATTTAATACCGTATAATCTTACTAATACAAATTTAAAATCAGATGATTTAGCTGAAATAGAAAATTTTAAACAAAAATTAAAAGAAAAAAATATAATTTTTACAACTAGAAAGTCTAGAGGAGAAGACATCAGTGCAGCTTGCGGCCAGTTGCGGAGCTTAAATTTTAAAGGTGTAGTTAGAGATGATGATCAATAAGCCATATATTCGTTTTATATTATTTATATTATTTATTATTTTGTTGGTGGCCTTAAGCCAGTTTTTTTCGTTTGATTATACAATCATTGATAATTTTATAAAACAATTTTCTCCGATTTGGACAGCGATTATTTTTGTTATATCTTATATAATCGGAACATTTTTTATTTGGTATCTAAAAGACCCTTTAAAAATTGTAGGAGCTGTTTGTTTTGGTGCGTACTTAAGTACCTTGTTTATATATGTAGCTGAAATTATAAATTCTTATATATTCTTTAAAATCAGCAAAATCGGCGGTAAAGGTTTTATTGAGAAAAAAGTAAGGGGAAGATATCAAAAAGTATATGAAAAAATAGGAAAAATGAATTTAGGCTGGGTTTTTTTATTAAGAGCTATACCGTTTATCCCTTATCGAGTTTTAGACCTAGGTTTTGGGTTAAGCAAAATGCCTTTTCGCCGCTATTTGCTGGTAGTTATTTTAGCGTCATTGCCGCGTATATTTTGGATTCAATTTATATTAGCATCGGTTAAAAATTTTTCTTTTGGTAATTTGGCAATTTATTTTTCAAAAAATCAAATGATTTTTTGGGTGAGTATGGTATATTTTATATTTACTATAATTGGAACTGTTATTCTAAGGAGAAAATTAAAATAATTAAATGAAAAAAATAATTTATAAATTACCGCAGCAATTTCTGGATAAACTGAAAAAGATTTATCCAAAAGAATTTGAGGCTGTTTCTGAGAGTTTTTTAACTAAAAAAAAATCAACTTTTCGGATAAATTATCTGAAAACTGATTTGACTGCTTTGCGCCGAAATTTACAACAAGAACAAATTAAATGCAGGGAATTATCTTATCCGGAAGGGGCTTTTCTTCTTAAATCTCCACTGCAAAAATTACAGGCTACAGCTGTTTATAAGCAGGGCCATATTTATGTTCAGAATCTATCAAGTATGTTGCCGGTTCTCTATCTTCAGCCAGAAAATAAGGATAAAATTCTTGATTTATGTGCTGCCCCGGGTGCAAAGACTACACAAATTGCCTCTTTGGCCCCCCGAGCAGAAATTGTGGCCATAGAAAAGGCCAGAGGACGTTATTATAAGCTACTCAATAACTTAAAAACACAAGGTGCTGATTCGGTAAAGGCATATTTGATGGATGGGGCAATGGTAAAGAAGAAATTCCCTGAACAATTTAATAAAATTTTAGTTGATGCATCATGTTCCTGTGAGGGGCGTTTTTTTGTTCACAATCCCAAGTCTTTTAAATATTGGAAGCCAAAAAAAATAAAAGAGATGGTACGCAAGCAAAAGAAATTATTAGGTTCATCGTTTTTTGCCTTAGCCGAAGGCGGAACCATAATTTATTCAACTTGTACTATATCTCCGGAAGAAAATGAAGAAATTATAGATTGGTTTATCAACAAGTTTCAAGATTGCCTGGAGATTATGCCTTTAAAAATTCCTCTAGAAAATATAAAATCAGGTAAGCAACGCTGGAAGAGTAAAAGATTCTCTTCTTATCTAGCCAGGGCCAAGAGGATTCTTCCCAATGAATATATGGAAGGATTTTTTATCGCAAAAATTAAAAAGATTTCTTGTAAAGAGGAGAAAAAGTAGGGAACAGGCCTGCCTGTTCCCTACAGATTTCTTTTTATTGAACTGCTTCTTTTAAATCTTTGGCGGGTTTAAAAGAAACTTTCTTTTTAGCAGGTATTTGGATTGTTTCGCCGGTTTTCGGATTTCTTCCGGTTCTAGCTTTTGTTTGCTTTACTTTAAAATTACCGAATCCAGAAATTGAAACGTCATCACCCTTAGCCAAGCTGCTCTTTAATGTTTCTACTATCCCTTCGACTAAATCTTGAGCCTCTTTTTTGGTAGCAGTTTGTTTTGCGACCACTTCGATAAGTTCTCCTTTATTCATCAAAAACCTCCTTTTTCTAAAAAAGTTAATATTTTCAATACTTTTCTTATTTTATAGCTCAAAAATTCCTTGTCAAGAAAATAAATTAAAATTTCTTAAATTGCATATTGGCCGGAAGTTTTTATAATAAAGGCATGATAATCACTACAAGAGAATGGAATCAAATAAAAAAACAAAAACCGGGGAGTATTTTTTCATTAATGGTGGATTTTGAAACTGTGAAAATAACTGCTTGGCGCACCAAAGACAGTGTTGTTTTAGCGGATCAATTTAGAGTAAGTCTAGATTGCAAACTCAAAGATAATTTTTGTTATTTAGTTAATAAAGAAGGTTTAACCAAGATAGTCTTTTTTTCAGATAAAACTAAAAAACTATATAAGCTTGTTCCTACCCCTGATTGGCCGACTATTTCAATTTCATCGGTTCCCATGCATCAGTTAAAATCTCCGAAAAAAGATACCGAAGCTAAGATAAAATTAATTAAACCTTTTGGCTATGTTTTAGATACTTGTATGGGGTTAGGTTATACCGCGATTTTAGCAAAAGACCATTCTGACCAGATTGAAACATTTGAAAAAGATGAAAATGTTTACAGCATGGCTAAAATAAATCCTTTATCGAGAAAGCTTTTTAATGATCAAAAAATAACAATCCATAAAAAAGACATTTCTCAGCAAATAGCAGCTTTTGAAAATTCATTTGATTGCATAATCCATGATCCGCCAACTTTTAAGTTGGCCCCGGTACTTTTTTCTGAGGATTTTTATCTTAAATTAAAGAGTGCTCTAAGAAGAGGCGGCAGGTTGTTTCATTATGCACCGTTATATAAAATAAAAAGAGGTTATAACTTTCCGGCTAAAATTAAAGGAAAATTAAAAAAAACAGGCTTTAGAGGAATAAGATTTGATCAAAAAGCCTTGGGAATTATTTGCCAAAAATAGATTAAAATTAGCAAATTAGAGATGGTTTTATTTTAATAATAGAAAAAATCCGAATAAGCTACGATTTTCCTCTATTTTTAGCGGAGAAATACAATTTACTTAGCAGCGAAAAATGATATAATTACAATGTGGAAATGGTAAAAAAACAACAAAAAGAACAATTAAGGAAGCAGATGCTGACAAAATTAGTGTCGCTTGCCAAAAATGAATTGAGAAGGAGGAGTAAAAATGTTGAAATTAAATTATCAAGTTTATCTTTATATAAGGATTCAGAAGTTATTTTGTTTTATTACCCTCTAAAGGGAGAGGTAGATGTAAGAGAGATTATCAGGAAGGCATTTTCAAATAAAAAAGTTTGTTTACCGGTTACAGATTTTGCAAATAAAAATTTGCGAATATTTCAAATTAATAACTTAGAAAGTAACTTGGTCAAAGGAACTTTTGGGATAAAAGAGCCTAATAAGGAAAAAGCAAAAGAATTAGATATTAGGGAAATAGATACTGTAATTGTACCCGGTCTAGCTTTTGACCGTCTCAAAAATAGATTGGGAAGAGGTGGAGGTTTTTATGACCGCCTCTTGGGAAAATTACCTAATTCTACTAATAAAGTGGGAGTTGCCTTTGACTTCCAAATTTTAGAAAGCCTTCCTACTAATCTTCTCACAGATCAAAGAGTAGATATGATAATTACAGAAAGCTATATTATTTAAGCTACTCTAACAAAAAGACAATTTAATTTTTAATTAGGAGGTTAGTGATGATTATCATTGTATCAGCAGCTATTGCAGGAGGTTTGATTTCCGGATGGCTGATAGGGAAAACTATTGAGAAAAATAAAACTAAAAAAGTAAAAGAGAATGCTTCAAAATTATTAAAAGAAGCAGAGATTAAAGCTGAAGAAATTAAAAGGAAAGCCGATTTAGACGGTAAAGAACTTCTTTATAAGCTACGAGTTGAATTTGATAAAAAAAATTCTTCAAAAAGAGACGAACTGCGTCAACTTGAAGATAGAATTACCCAAAGAGAAGAGAATCTTGAAAAAAGACTCGATTTTATTGAAAAAAAAGAAACCGATATTGACCGGAAACAAGAAATAATAGACAAGAAAGAACAAGACTTATCCAATAAAGAAGGTGAATTAGAAAGGTTAATCGATGAAGAAAAGAAAAAATTAGAAACCATTTCTTCTTTAAGCCCTCAACAAGCCAGGGAGCTCCTTTTGGAACGTTATGAAGAAGAATTAAGGGCTGATAAAGCAAAAATGGTTAAGCAGACTATAGAAGCTATCGAAGAAGAATCAGAGCAAAAAGCCAAAGAAATTGTGTCGCAAGCCATTCAAAGGTGTGCTGTGGAACATACAACAGAAACCACAGTGAGTGTAGTGCCTTTGCCTAATGATGAAATAAAGGGAAGAATCATCGGCAGAGAAGGCAGAAATATCAGGGCTTTTGAAATGGCAACCGGCATAGATTTAGTAATCGATGATACCCCAGAAGCAGTAAGTATTTCCGGCTTTGACCCGGTAAGAAGGGAAATTGCTAGAATTGCTTTAGAAAAATTAGTTCAGGACGGCAGGATTCATCCAGCCCGGATTGAAGAAGTAGTTGAGAAAACAAAACAAGAATTTGATAAAAAATTAATTGAAGAAGGCAAATCGCTAGCTTTTGACATCGGAGTGCACAATCTTCATCCGGAGTTAATAAAGCTTCTCGGCAAACTTAAATATAGAACAAGTTTTGGCCAGAATGCTCTGCAGCATTCCAAAGAAGTTGCGATTATTATGGGAATTTTAGCTTCTGAAATTGGCCTGGATTCTCAAATTGCTTCCCGAGCCGGGCTTCTTCATGATATCGGAAAAGCAATTGACCATCAGGTTGAAGGGACTCACGCTCAGATTGGATCTGATTTATTAAAGAAATATGGTGAATCGGAAATAATCATTAATTCGGCTGAGTCGCACCACGAAGAGGTAGAATCTAATTCACTTTATTCTACTCTGGCTCAAGTTGCTGATGCAATATCTGCATCAAGGCCTGGGGCCAGAAGGGAAACACTGGAGACTTATGTGAAACGCCTCAAGAAGTTAGAATCAATAGCTAATTCCTTTGAAGGGGTTGAAAAGAGTTTTGCAATTCAGGCTGGACGGGAAATTAGAGTAATTGTGAAGCCGAACAAAATCAATGATCAGGGGATCTATTTGCTTTCGCATGAAGTAAAAAAGAAATTAGAAAATGAGATGGATTATCCCGGTAATATTAAAGTAGTGGTTATCAGAGAAACCCGAGCCATAGATTACGCCAAATAAAAGTCCTAAGTTTTAGGTTCAAAGTTCTAAGTCAATAAAACAAAAGAGACATAGGACATAGGACTGTAGACTTAGGACTAATTAAAGAGGTTGTTTAACCGGATAATTAGAGTTAAAATATTAAACTTATGAAAATTTTATTTTTGGGAGATATTGTAGGGAAACCTGCCCGCCAATTTCTTAAAAAAGCCCTATCTTCACTTCGAGAAAAAACTAAAGCAGAGTTAGTGATTGCCAATGGTGAGAATGCAGCCGGCGGATCAAGTATCACCCCTAACACCGCTAAAGATATTTTTGATGCTGGTGTCGATATTATTACCTCCGGTGACCATATCTACAAAAAAAAAGAAGCGCGGCAAGTTTTAGAAAGTATGCCCTTAATTAGGCCTTTTAATTATGGAGAGCTTGCAGCCGGATCCGGATATATAATAAAGGAAGTAAATGGGGTAAAAGTTGCTGTTTTAAATTTGTTAGGAAGAGTATTTATGAACCCCGTAGATTGCCCTTTTAAAGCGGTAAGCAAAATCCTTCCTCAAATCAAAGAAAAAGCTAAAATTATTATTGTGGATATGCATGCGGAGGCAACTAGTGAAAAGGTGGCAATGGGTTATTTTTTAGCAGGAAAAGTTTCGGCAGTATTAGGGACTCATACCCATATTCCCACCGCAGACCAAAGAATAATTGATCAGTTTACAGCTTATGTCACTGATTTGGGCATGACTGGCAGTTTTGATTCTGTATTAGGCCGGCAAAAATCACAAATTATCGAAAGGTTTATTACCAATATGCCGGTTCGTTCTAATTTAGCCAAAGGAGATTTACGTATTCAAGGTGTACTGCTGAATATAGATGAAAAAGAAGGCAGGGCCCTCAGTATAGAAAGGATTGAGTATCGGGAAAAAGATTTAAAGTAGAGGTTAAAAAATGACACAAATAAACGATGAAAGAAGAAGATTCAAGAGAGCAAAATTTCCTTGTCGAATTTACATATTAACCGCCCCTTTGCACATTATTAAGTGCAACACTGAAAATATTGGAGCAGGCGGGATAAGGGTTTTGATTGATGAAAATTTACCAGTTGGTTCTAATGTTGGGCTAAAGCTTTATCTTTTAAAGGAACCAATTGAGTGCAAAGGAAAAGTTGTTTGGCTTGTTGAAAGAAATAACAATAAAGGTGAAGCTAAATTTGATATTGGTATAGAATTCCATCAAATTTCTCAAAAAGATAGAGAAAATATTGATATTTTTGTTAAATCTTTAATGTAGCAATTAAGATTATTATTTGTAATTATGATTTTAGAAAAAATTAATTCGCCAAAAGATTTAAGAAAAAAAAGTTTACGGCAATTAGAAATATTGGCCAAAGAGCTGCGTACACAGATTATAAATATTGTGGCCAAAACAGGAGGGCACTTAGCTTCCTCTTTAGGCGCAGTGGAGTTGTGCATAGCTTTACATTTTTGTTGTGATACTCCGGAAGATAAAATTATCTTTGATGTGGGGCATCAAACTTATGCTCATAAACTTCTTACCGGAAGAAGAGATAGTTTTGCCAGTTTGCGCAGCTATAAAGGTATTTCAGGATTTCCTAATTTTAATGAATCAATTTATGATAGTTATATATCCGGGCATGCTTCAACTGCTATCTCTTGGGCACAAGGGATAGCAGAAGCAAAAAGATTAAAAAAAGATAATTCAAAAGTAATAGCTGTAATTGGTGATGGTTCGTTAACCGGCGGGATGAGTTTTGAAGCTTTGAATTCTTGCGGGCATCGCAAGAGTAATGTGCTAGTTATTTTAAATCACAATGATATGAGTATTTCTCCTTCGGTGGGAGCTTTAAGTAAATATCTGACTCGGCTGATAGCAAACCCCACTTACAATCGCTTGCGAATAGAGATGGAAACTTTTTTAAATCATATCCCGTTGGCAAAAAAATTTATCCCGAAAGTAAAAAAATTTGAAGAAACCTTAAAGGGCCTGGTTGTACCCGGTATGTTTTTTGAAGAATTAGGATTTCGTTATTTTGGCCCGATTGACGGGCACAATTTAGAAGAACTAATACCGACTTTAAAAAATGTTTTGTCTTTAGAGGGCCCGCGAATTTTACATATTATTACCAAAAAAGGTAAAGGCTATAGAATAGCTGAAGAAAAACCCGAGCTTTTTCATGGTGTGTCAGCCTTTGATTTAAATACAGGCAAACACTGCCAGCCAAAAACAAAAAGTTTTAGCCAAGTTTTTGCCGAGAAATTAGTTGATTTAGCTAAAATTGATAAAAGGATTACAGCGATTACCGCGGCGATGCCGGAAGGGACCGGCCTTTCTAAATTCAAGCAAGAAATTCCTGATAGATTTTTTGATGTAGGCATTGCCGAAGGCCATGCGGTAGGGTTAGCCAGCGGATTAGCTAAAGAAGGTAAAAAACCTGTCGTTGCAATTTATTCAACATTTTTGCAGCGGGCCTTTGATCAAATTATTCACGATGTAGCTTTACAAAATCTTCCGGTGGTTTTTGCCATAGATAGGGCGGGGCTAGTGGGAAAAGACGGCCCCACACATCATGGTGCTTTTGATATTGGTTTCATGAAGCTTATCCCTAATATTGTTTCTATGGCGCCAAAAGATAAAAAAGAACTTGAAGATAGTATTCAGTTTGCCTTAAGCTTAGATAAAGCGGTTGCAATCCGCTTCCCCAAAGATAGTGCTTATCTTTTGGGAGAAAGTGAAGCTTTAGAATTGGGTAAAGCTCAGGTTTTATCAAAAGGAAAAGGCTTATGTATAGTGGCGTTAGGTTCAATGGTAAAAGAGGCAATAAAGGCTAAAAATATTTTAGCTAAACAAGGGATAAATGTAGGGTTAGTAAACGCCAGATTCATAAAGCCATTGGATAAATCTTTATTGGATGAATTATTCACAGAGTATCAAACAATAATAACAGTTGAGGAAGGGGCATTATCCGGCGGCTGGGGGCAAGAAGTTTCAGCTTATTGCAAACAAGGTGATTTTCAAGGGGTGAAAATAATTAATTTAGGTTTACCGGATCAATTTATTCCGGCCGGAAACAGGGATCAATTATTTAAAGAGCTGGGTTTAGATGCAGAAAGCTTAGTTAAAAGATGTAAAAAGTTAAGATGTTGAAAAAAGAAAAAACAACTAATAAATTTACAGTAGAAATAGAAAAAGATAAATGTAAAGGTTGTGGGCTTTGTATATATTATTGTCCTGTCAAACATTTGCTGTTTTCTCAAGATTTAAATAAAAGAGGGTTAAAGTACGCTAAAACTAATAAAGATAATAAATGTATAGGTTGCGGAGCATGTTTTATTGTTTGCCCCGATACTTGTATTAAGATTTATGGAAAAGAATAATATAAGAAATAACAATGCAAAAAATGGCCGCGGCCGCTCCCTGCATCTTATGACCGGCAACGAAGCTATGGCGGAAGCTGCTGCTAGAGCGAATTGTCATTTTTATGCCGGTTATCCGATTACGCCTCAAAATGAATTAACAGCTTATATGGCAAAAAGAATGCCTCAAGATAATAAAGTTTTTCTGCAAGCTGAATCAGAACTGGCGGCAATCAATATGGTATTTGGAGCAGCAGCAGTAGGGAAAAGGGCGATGACTTCATCTTCGTCTCCCGGTATATCGTTAAAGCAGGAAGGGATCTCTTATTTAGCTGGCGCAGAACTTCCGGCAGTAATAATTAATGTGATGAGAGGAGGCCCGGGCCTCGGCAATATTGCATCTTCTCAAAGCGATTATTTTCAATCGACTCGCGGCGGCGGCCACGGGGATTATTGTACGCCGGTTTTAGCTCCGGCCGGAGTGCAAGAGGCGGCAGAACTGACAAGATTAGCTTTTGATTTAGCGGATTTTTATAGAACACCGGTTTTGATTTTAGCTGATGCAATCATCGGCCAAATGATGGAACCGGTTAACTTTGCCCAAAGAATAGATTTTAAGAAAAAGTTGCCTGCTAAAAGTTGGGCTTTAGGCCTCAAAAAAAATAAACCACAAGCTATCATCAGATCTCTGTTTATAAAAGACGGAGCACTAGAAGCTCACAATCAAAAATTACTGAAAAAATGGGAAAAAATTAAAAGCGAAGAACAAAGATATGCTAGTTATAAAATAAAAAATTCAGAATATTTAATTGTAGCTTATGGTTCACAGGCAAGAATTGTTCAAGAGGCGGTTAATAAATTACAAAAAATGGGGATAAAAATAGGTTTGTTCAGGCCAATCAGTTTATGGCCTTATCCCGAAAAAGGGTTAAAAAGAATTGCAAAAAAAATAAAAAAAATATTTGTCGTAGAGCAATCTTTAGGGCAGATGCTTGAAGATGTAAAACTAATATTAGCTAATAATAATATTTACTTTATGGGCAGAGCCGGTGGTGGAATTCCGGAAGAAGAGCAAATAATAAAATGGATTCAAAAAAAGATAAAAAATTAATCTACGGATTACCAAAGTCATTAAAAGATGCAGAAACCCATTATTGCCCGGGTTGCGGCCACGGTATCGCGCATAGATTAATAGCAGAAGTGATAGATCAATTAAATTTAGGCCAAAAAGTGATCGGGATTGCCCCGGTAGGCTGTGCAGTTCTTGCTTATGATTATTGGAACTTTGATGTATCCGAAGCTGCTCACGGCAGAGCTTTAGCGGTTGCAACCGGGATGAAGAGGTGCCAGCCGGATAATTTTATATTTACTTATCAGGGAGATGGCGATCTTGCTTCTATTGGGTTGGCTGAAACAATTCATGCCGCAAATAGAGGCGAAAATGTAACTTGTATTTTTATCAATAATGCTTGTTTTGGGATGACTGGCGGGCAGATGGCACCAACAACCTTAAAAAATCAAAAAACTACAACCACCCCCACAGGCAGAGATCCAAAAGCAGGCCACGGTTGGCCGTTAGATATTTCTAATATTTTAGCCGGTTTAGAAGGGGTTTCCTTTGCGGCCAGGTCATCAGTGAGCAATCCGGCGAGAATTAAAGAAACTCGTAAATATATTAAGGAAGCTTTTCAGAAACAACTGGATAAAAAAGGTTTTTCTTTACTGGAGATACTCAGTTCTTGTCCGACAATTTGGCAAAAGACGCCCCAGCAGGCAGGAAAATGGGTAGAAGAAAAAATGTCTAAAGTTTTTCCTTTAGGAGTGATAAAGAATAGATGATTAAGAATATATTAATTTCCGGTTTTGGCGGCCAAGGTATGATGAAGCTCGGAAAAATTTTAGCTCAAACAGCATTATATGAAAAAAAATATACCAGTTGGTTTCCTTCTTATGGAGCCGAAATGCGCGGCGGCACCGCCCATTGTTTTGTAAAAATAGCAACTAACCCAATTAGCTCTCCCTTTATTAAGATTCCTGACATAGCAGTAATCTTTAACAAACCTTCTTTACATAAATTTAAAAAGAGTTTTACTGATAGCACAAAAATTATTTTAAATATAGATTTAATTGATAATTTTCATATCGATAAAGCCGCAACAGTAATTAAAGCTCCCTTAAATAAAATAGCGCTGGATTGCGGGAATATTAAAGTTGCAAACATTGTTGCTTTAGGGATAATTTTTTCTGTAGATAAAATAGCAAAAAGAGAAACGGTCATTTCTGTTTTAAAAGATATTTTTCCGGAGCAAAATAAATTAAAACAAAATTTAGAAGCTTTTTCAAAAGGAGAAAATTATGTTGCGAGTTAGATTTGCCCCTTCACCGACCGGTTTCCTTCACATTGGCGGGGCAAGAACTGCTTTGTTTAATTGGATTTATGCCCGCAAAAATAAAGGCGAGTTTATTTTGAGAATTGAGGATACCGATCAAAACCGTTCCCAGCCCCAATACTTGGCTGAAATCTTAGAAAGTCTGAAATGGTTAAAAATGGATTGGGATCAAATTTATCATCAATCCCGGCGTTTTGATGTTTATCTTGATTATGCGCAAGGATTAATCGATAAGGGTGATGCTTATCGAAAAGACGGAGCAATATTTTTTAAATATAATTTTAATCAAATCAGAGTAAATGACCTCATTCGCGGAGAAGTTATTTTTAATGAATTACCTAAAAATGAAGAAGTAATCATAAAAAAGGATAACACCCCGGGTTATAATTTTTCTTGTGCTGTCGATGATGCTTTAATGGAAATAAATTGTGTAATCAGGGGAGAAGATCATCTTTCCAATACGCCAAAGCAAATTTTAATTTATGAGGCGCTAGGGTTGAAGATACCAAATTTTGCTCACCTGCCGCTTATCTTGTCACCGGAAAGAGGCCGACTTTCAAAAAGATTTGGCGCTACTGCGATTTCTGAATACAGAAAAGATGGTTACCTGCCGGAAAGTTTAGCAAATTATTTATTGCTTCTCGGCTGGTCGCCCGGCGAAGACCGAGAAATTTTATCGTTACTTGAGGCAGAAAAAATATTTAAATTAAAAGATGTAAATAAAACAGGAGCGGCTTTTTCTTTAGATAAGTTAAATTGGATCAATGGATCTTATATTAGAAATAGAGATATAGATAAGCTTACTAAAGAAATTCAAGATTATTTAATTAGCCAAAGTCATCCTTACGGTCAAATAGATTATGTTCAATTAAAAAAAGTAGTCGAGTTGTTTAAAACAAGGCTTGCTAGATTGTCAGAATTTAGCCAAAAGGCAGAATTTTGTTTTAGCCAAGATGTTGTTTATTCCAACCAGGCTAAAGAAGTCTTGGAAAATAAAATTACCGACAAAATCATAAAGTTAAAAGAAAAATTAGGGCAAATTGATCAGTTTAAAAAAGATAGCATCGAAGCTGAGTTTAGAGAAGCAGCGAAAGCAATGGATTTAAAACTAGGCATTTTAGTCCATCCGGTAAGGATCGCTTTAACTGGCAGGCAAAAGGGGCCGGGGCTGTTTGAGATTATGGATTTTTTAGGTAAAGACAAAGTTATTCAGAGATTAGATAAATTAATCGAATATTGGCAGAAAAAATAAAAATAAGTGGTTTTATGGTAAAGAAAAATTTTATAACTGAAATTATAGATCAAGACTTGGCTTCCGGCAAACATGATAAAGTACAAACTCGTTTCCCACCGGAGCCGAATGGATACCTCCATATCGGGCATGCCAAATCAATTTGTCTTAATTTTGGGATAGCTAAAAATTATCGAGGTTTATGTAATTTGCGTTTTGATGATACCAACCCCACCAAGGAAGAATTAGAATTTGTAAAAGCAATTAAAGAGGATGTTAAGTGGCTGGGCTTTGATTGGGAAAACCGCCAATATTATGCTTCTGATTATTTTAATCAGCTTTATCAATACGCGATACAACTTATTGAAAAAGGTAAAGCTTATGTTTGTGACCTAAACATTGATCAAATTAAAAAATATCGCGGTACCATCAAAGAACCGGGCAAAGCCAGCCCTTTCCGAAATCGCTCAATCAAAGAGAGCTTAGAATTATTTAAGAAAATGAAAGAAGGAGCTTTTGCTGATGGCGCCAAAGTTTTACGAGCCAAGATAGATATGAGCTCGCCTAATTTAAATATGCGTGATCCGGTCATGTATCGGATTCTTAAACAATCTCATCACAGAACTGCTGATAACTGGTGTATTTATCCCACCTACGATTGGGTTCATGGCCTTTGTGATTCGATAGAGAAAATAACACATTCGCTTTGCACTCTTGAATTTGAAAATCACAGGCCTTTGTATAATTGGTTCTTAAAAGAGTTAGAAGTGTATTGCCCAAAACAAATTGAATTTGCCCGCCTTAATTTAAGCCACACTATTTTAAGCAAACGTAAATTGCTACGTCTGGTTAAGGAAGGCCATGTATCGGGTTGGGATGATCCGCGGATGCCGACTTTATCCGGTTTAAGAAGAAGAGGTTATACCGCTTCTTCAATCCGTGATTTTTGCCGCCAAATTGGAATTTCTAAAGTTAATAGTATAGTAGATATTGGCTTGTTGGAAAATTGCATCCGGGTCGAATTAAACAAGACCGCTCCGCGGGTGATGGGGGTTTTAAATCCATTAAAAGTAACAATTACTAATTTCACCAAAGATGGTTCAGAACAGCTAGACGCAGTTAATAATCCGGAAAATTCAGCAGCCGGCACCAGAAAAATCCCTTTTTCTGGTGCTTTATTTATAGAAAGAGAAGATTTTATGGAAGAGCCGGTAAAGAAATTTTATCGGCTTGCTCCCGGCCGCGAAGTACGCCTGCGTTATGCTTATTTTATTAAGTGCCAAGAAGTAATAAAAGATGGTCGGGGCAATGTAGTAGAGTTAAAATGCAGCTATGACCCTAAAACTAAAGGCGGCGATGCTCCCGACGGACGCAAAGTTAAGGCAACCTTGCATTGGGTATCAGCTAAAGATGCTAAAGAGGCAACAGTAAATTTATATCAAACTCTTTTTACCAACAGAAATCCTAACGATACAGAAGAAGGCCAAGATTTTATCTCCAACTTAAATTATGATTCAGTAAAAACTATCTCTTCTGCAAAAGTTGAACCAAGCTTGGCGAATTTAAAATTGGGAACGCGTTTCCAATTTGAAAGGAAAGGTTATTTTTGTGCTGACTTATTATCATCTTCACAAAAACTTGTTTTTAATCAAATTGTTTCTTTGCGGGATAGTTGGGCAAAGTTAAAAAAGCAAGGCAAAGCATGAGTAATTTAAAAAAAACCGTTCTGTTCGATAAACATCAACAACTGTCTGCAAAAATGGGTAATTTTGCCGGTTGGCAAGTTCCTCTATTTTATAAATCAATTATTGCCGAATATAAACATTGCAGGAAAAAAGCTGCATTATTTGATATCTCTCATATGGGGGAATTTATCTTTGCCGGGGACAGAGAAAAAAGTGGTATTGAGAAAGCAGTTACTCCCTGGATTAAAAAAATACCTCCGGGAAGATCACGTTATGGTTTTTTACTTAATCAGGCTGGTGGAATAATTGATGATTTAGTAATTTTTAAGATAAAGGAAAATAAAATAATGTTTGTAATCAATGCTTTATCAGAAAAGCTAGATTATCAAATATTACACGAAAGAATCATGGCCGGGAAATTAGAAAATGTTTCTGCTCAAATCGCAAAAATCGATTTACAAGGCCCTCTGGCCAAAAAAGTTTTAGAGAGTGTATTAAATTTTAAAGAAAATCTTTCTTATTTTAGTTTTAAAGAATTTAACTATCAAGGCCGGAAATTGATCATAAGCCGGACCGGATATACGGGAGAATTAGGCTATGAGATCTTTATCCCCGGTGATATTGCTTCTTTTCTTTGGGATGAATTAATTAACGATGAAGATGTGATGCCGGCTGGTTTTGGGGCCCGCGATATACTTCGATTAGAGATGGGTTATAGCTTGCTAGGTAATGAACTTAAAAATACAATCACACCACTTGAGGCAGGATTAGGTAAGTTTATCAATTTTAATAAAGATTTTGTCGGCAAAGATGCGTTATTAAAACAAAAGAAAGATGGTGTTGGTAAGATAAAAATTGCTTTCTCTTCTCAATCTAGGCGAATTCCCCGCACCGGTTATAATATTTATGACCAAGATCAACAAATAGGCCAAGTAACTAGTGGTACTTTTTCTTCTTTTTTATCAGCCGGGATTGGGTTAGGTTACATAAATGCAGAATACAGCGGAAAAAGTATTTACATCCAAGATAGCCGGCAGCAAAAATTTAAAGCTGAAATCGTTGATTTACCTTTTTATAAGCAGGGTTCTCTAAAAAATCAATAATAAATTTAATTAGCGTTTATTTGTTAAAAATCAGCGTTTATTCGTGTCCATAAAAAAAGGAGGTAAAGATGTCTGTTTATTACACTAAAAATCATGAATGGGCAAAAGTTGAAAATAGTATTGCAACCGTAGGTATTACAGAATACGCTGCTTCTCAGCTGGGAGATGTAGTATTTATAGATTTGCCGGAAAAAGAAAAAGAATGTAAAAAAGATGAAACTTTAGCCGAGATAGAATCTGTTAAGGCAGCTAGCGATATCTATGCGCCTTTATCGGGAAAAGTAATTGAGAGAAACACAAAGCTTGATGATGCACCGGAAACGATAAATAACTCTCCTGAAGGTGAAGGCTGGATTGCAAAGATAGAGCTAACCAATCAAGATGAAACAAAAGAATTAATGGATAAAGAAAAATATAGTCAACACCTAGAGACTCTTAGCTAATTAGCAATTATAAATAATCAACGAATATACGAATTAATTATGAATTTACGAATTTTGAACTTTTTATTTGTATATTCGTAAAGATTAGTAAATTCGTAGATAATAACTGATTAACGGATCCTAAAATTATGAATTATATACCCCATACAGAAGGTGAAATAAAGCAGATGCTTGAAACTATAGGTGTTAACTCAATTGATGCTTTATTTTCGGAAATAGATAAAAGCTTTTTTTCCAAATCTTTTTCGCTCCCTGAAGGCAGAAGTGAATTTGAAGTTTTTGAGTATTTAAAAAAGATATCTAAAAATAACAATACTTCTTTAATTAATTTATCCGGTGGTGGTTTTTATGATCATTATATCCCGGCTGTTGTAGATAAGCTGGCCGGCCGGGCTGAATTTTATACACCCTATACGCCTTACCAGCCGGAATGTTCACAAGGCACTTTACAAGCTATTTATGAATACCAAACTTTAATTTGCCGTTTGACTAACATGGAAGCCGCCAATGCTTCTGTTTATGACGGCGGCACTGCTTTGGCCGAAGGCATTCTGATGGCCACCCGGCAGACAAAAAGAAAAAAAATAATAATTGATGCAGCATTAAATCCGATTTATCAACAAATTATCAAAACTTATCTAAATTATGATTGCTATCAAATTATAAAAGTTGATTCAACTGATTATGGTATTAATCGTAATAGAGTTTTAGAATTACTAGATAGTGATACTGCCGCTGTAGTTTTTCAAAATCCTAATTTTTTCGGAAAAATTGATGATTATAGTGACTTAGTTGCTGAGGTTCATAAAAAACAAGCTTTAGCAATTATGGCAACTTATCCTATATCTTTAGGATTTATAAAATCACCCGGAACCTCTGGATTTGATATTGTAACCGGAGAAGCACAATGTTTGGGTAATCCTCTTAATTTTGGCGGGCCCCTACTTGGCTTTATTGCAACCAGGAAACAATATGTGCGTCAGTTGCCGGGTCGAATTGTGGGAGCTACAGAAGATAAAAAGGGAAGAAGGGGCTTTGTGCTTACTTTGCAAGCCCGTGAACAACACATAAGGCGCAATAAAGCTACGTCAAATATTTGCACCAACCAAAATTTATCCGCAATCAGAGCCCTTATTTACTTGGTATCTTTAGGTAAAGACGGCTTTAGTGAACTTGCAAAAATAAATTACTTTAAGGCTCAATTTGCCCGAAAAACTTTATCTAAAATTAGCAAGATTAAAGTTGATTTAAATTACCCCACTTTTAATGAATTTGTGATTGAGATAAAAAATCTTGATAATATATATGAAAACATTTTAGCTAAGGGGTTTATCCCCGGCATCTCTTTGGCAGAATTTTATCCAACTATGAAAGACAAGCTTTTAGTTTGTGTAACCGAAAAAATTTCTAAAGAAAATATTTTGCAATTTAAAAAAATTTTAGAAACAATTAACAATTAAGAGGATTATCACTATGCAACAAAAGTGTTGTCAACGGAAATGTTGCATAGCGATTGTTTATGACTTATAACTTATAACTTATAACTTATGACTTTTTAGTATGGAATTAATATTTGAAATATCTAAAAATAAAAGAAAAGGCATAAAACTTCCCAAGCTTGATGTGCCTGAGTGTGAGCTTCCTTCTCGAAATTTAAGAGAAGAAAAAAAAATAGATTTACCGGAGATCGGTGAACTTGAATTAGTCAGGCATTACACTAATTTATCAAAGTTAAATTATTGCCTCGATTCTCATTTTTATCCTCTCGGTTCTTGTACTATGAAATATAATCCAAAAATATTAGAGTCGATAGCAGAATTAGAAGGGTTTTCTAATTTAACTCCTAATCTTTCGTTGTCCAGCAAAGGCTTTAAGCATATCCAAGGTTCTTTATCCTTAATCTTTGAGCTTCAAAATCTTTTAGCCGAAATTACCGGAACAAGCAAAGTTACCTTACAGCCTTTAGCCGGGGCTCAGGGAGAATTAACCGGGATGTTGATTGCAAAAGCCTATCATCAAAAGAAAAATAACCAAAAAAAATACGTAATAGTCCCCGATACATCCCACGGCACCAATCCGGCTTCGGTGGCGATGGCCGGTTATCAGTCAATTTCTATCCCTACCGGCAAGGACGGACAAATGGATTTAAATATTTTTAAAGAAAGATTAAATGATGAGGTGGCCGCAGTAATTATGACTTGCCCAAATACCTTAGGGATATTTAATACTCAAATCAAAGAAATTTGTGATTTGGCGCACAAATATGATGCAATCACTTATTATGATGGCGCAAATTTAAATGCAATATTAGCTAAAATCAAGCCGGCAGAATTAGGCTTTGATATTGTTCATCTTAATCTCCATAAAACCTTTAGCACCCCCCATGGCGGAGGTGGCCCCGGCGCAGGCCCGGTGGGGGTTGTGGATAAATTAATACTTTTTTTGCCGGAGCCGTATGTTACAAAAGATAAAAATGATCAACTGAACCTTTATCGACAATCTCCCGATTCAATCGGAAAAGTTGCGCCTTTTTTTGGCAATTTTTCCGTTTTGCTTAAAGCTTTAACTTATATCTTAATTTTAGGTAAAGAGGGCTTGAGAGAGGTAAGTGAAATAGCGGTGTTAAATGCAAATTATATTTTAGAATCTTTAAAAGATGATTATAAGATACCTTTTTCCATACGATGTATGCATGAGTGTGTGATTTCAGCAGAAAAGCAAAAAGAAAAAGGAGTTACTGCCTTAGACATTGCAAAATATCTTATTCAAGAAGGGATTCACCCCCCGACAATTTATTTTCCTTTAATTGTAAAAGAGGCGATGATGATTGAACCGACCGAAACCGAGAGTAAGAAAACCTTAGATCAATTCATTACAATTATGAAAAAAGCTGCTAAATTGGCAAAAGAATCTCCTGAAAAATTAAAACAAGCACCGGTTGATTTTATCTTTTCCCGTTTTGATGAAGTCAAAGCGGCCAGAGATCAAAACCTAAAATATGAAAGTGATAAATAATTGAAAATGATAAATAATTACAGGTACACGAAAAAACAAATTTTTGAGCGCTCTATGATTTTAACAGAAAAATAGTGTAAAAAAAATCGACGAGCCGCGGAGCGCTGGGAGGAGATTTTTAACTATTTTTCTGTGTTCCCAGCTGAAATGTTCAGGAAAAATCATACCAGCGCGAAGAAAATTTCGTTTTTGAGTTGTTGGTTAAGAATTATAAACTAATATTATGAATAAATGGTGTTTTCTTGATACAGGTTGCGGTGATCCCCACTGGAATATGGCTTTTGATAAAGAACTCTTTGAATCATATCTGCCAGCTGAGTCAAAGCCTGTTTTTAGAGTTTATCAGTGGAACAAGCCGGCAATAAGTTTGGGCCGTTTCCAAGAGGCTGAAAAAGTTTTAAATATCAAAAATTGCCGCAAAGATAATGTTGCAATAGTAAAAAGAATAACCGGCGGTGGAGCTATCTATCACAGCCGGGATGAACTAACTTATAGTTTAGTTTGTGCCGCAAGTTTTTTTAAGGCTGATTCAGTTAAAGATTCTTATCAAAAAATTACTCATTTTTTAATTAAGGCTTATAAAGATTTAGGATTTTTTGCCCAATATGCCAGAGACCACCAACAAAGCAAAAAACAGCTAGGCGCAGTTTCTGATTTTTGTTTCTCCGGCTGGGAAGATTATGATATTTTAATCAATGGTAAAAAAATCGGCGGCAATGCACAAAAGCGAAAAAAAGGAGTAATTTTTCAGCACGGCACAATCCCCTTTAAAATTCCGGCTAATATCGATGCTTATTTTCTAAAACCAATTAACAATAAAAATAACTATCTTTGTTTATCTGAAATTAATTTTACCGATGTAGAGAAGTTAAAAAAGGCATTAGTCGAATCATTTAAAGATAATTTTAATAGTACTCTTAACCATGCCCCAGTTAATTTTTAAGAAAAAAATAAAATTAAAAGATTTAGATGAAGTAAAATCTTTATTGTCGGGATTAAATCTTCACACAATTTGTACAGAAGCGATGTGTCCTAATATTTCCGAATGCTTTTCTAAAAGGC